>CALXUO010000025.1 GCA_944391695.1 uncultured Alphaproteobacteria bacterium | reverse complement strand
TTTATTTTGCGCCCGCGCGGTTTTCGAACCATGGTTCGTTCTGGCTCATAAGCTTTTGACGCTTTGGCTTCAAAAGCTAACTCGCTGCGGTCTCTCGTTTCTTAATCTTTGCTGCGCCTCATTACTTCGTCTAGCAAAGATAAATAAACTTCGCCTCATATCGCAAAAAACACCGGAGCAACGGTGTTTTTATGCTCAAGAGCCCGCCGGGCGCGCCATTGATGTTGAATCCTCCCTAAAAAATGGGAGTTTTTTATTTTATATTGCAATTTTATTTTGCGCCCGCGCGGTTTTCGAACCATGGTTCGTTCTGGCTCATAAGCTTTTGACGCTTTGGCTTCAAAAGCTAACTCGCTGCGGTCTCTCGTTTCTTAATTTGACCGAATATATTTTAAGAATTTAACTCTTTCTTTACTTCTGTTATGATAGATTAGACTCGTGCGGGAGAAGCTTGCCGCACGAGTTTATTTAGTTAACTAAAGGATACAACCAGGATGTTGTTACAAGAATTGACACATCGCCCCTTATGGGATTTTGAGCTTTCTGCTATATGTTTGGCAGAAGGTTTTGTTGTATCTGGAAAGCGAGGTGTCAGATGAGTAATATAACTCTCAACGCCTCCATGCGCAGCCAGAAGTATCTTGAGCTTTTTTATTAAATATTCAACAAGGTTGAAAATAACTTCGTCGCACCGCTTTGCTTGTTACGGATTGAGGCCAGGTTGGTGTAGGCATCAACCATCATGTTGGTGGTGGCTTCATATTTTTGCGCCTGTATTTGTGCGGCATAAGCCGATGAAATATACTCCGATGATGAGGTGCTTGAGGTAAGCGATATCTTTTCGTTTTTGGTATCTTCAGACTCTGTTTCGGTTACCAAATAGTCATTAATGTATTTGGTGCCTTGTTTAATTTGCATAACATAGGGGGTGTTCTCGCGCAAGGTCTCATCTTCGGAGCCAATTTCGATATAATATTGTCCTTTTTTGGCCTTGTATTCACCGGAAAGAATCGCTTTCATGGTGGCATGTTCTTCAGAGTTCTTATCCGCTGTTGAATCGCCAATGCAAACCGTGCGGTTGCCTTTTTGCATATAAACTTTGATAGTCATGCCGGGTGCAATATCGTCAAGCAATCCCGCTTGCGCTTTTTCACGTTCTTCTTTCATTTTTTGAACTTCTGCCCTGGCTATCTCTAGCGGAGTTTTGGGAGTAGTATCAACAACCTCTTCTTCCTCCGTTTTGATGCCCAACGCCTCCATCTCGGCTTTAATTTCGTTGAGCCTTTGGTCGTACTTTGACAAATCAAGGACTTTTTCATCTTCTGTCGAATCGCCGGTGCGCAAATTAATAAACAACTTACCATTAGATTGTACCTGAACCATGTACATATCTTTGTTGTCATATTTTCCAAGCTGACCGATTACCGATATACGCGAATTGTTAAGGCGCGCATAACCAAGATCCCTTGCGTTGGCAAAGGTTTCGTCAATATTATTAACGTCGGCTACCGTTTTGTCCCAGCCGGCAACACCGTCTACTTTGTTGCTAACACTAGCCAAAGGCATGAGCTTTCTCCTTAAAAGTTCACTTCTTTAGTTTATAATAGCACAAATTTGTTAAACAAACAATTAATTTCTTGAGTTTTTAAGCCGCAAATAAATCTTTTATTTTGTCAAAAAAGCTCTTGGATTCCGGCTGGCAGGAATCTTCTTTGCTTATGCTTCGAAATTCCTCCAAAAGCTCTTTTTGACGCGCCGATAAATTAACCGGCGTTTCTACCCGCAATTTGACGAACAAATCTCCGCGCTTTTCGGATCGAACCATCGTCATGCCTTGACCTTTGACCTTGACTACTTGATCTGACTGCGAACCGGGTTTTATCTCAACATCAAGCTTGGAACCATCTATTGAGGGAATTTCTATCTGCCCGCCTAGGGCCGCACAACACATCGAAATAGGGATGCGAGTATATAAATTGGCTCCGTCACGCTCATAGAGCTTGTGCTCTTTAACTGTTATAAATACATACAAATCGCCATTGGTCCCGCCTCTGGTGCCTGCCTCGCCGGCGCCCTCAATACGCATACGAGTGCCGTCTTCAATACCGGCAGGGATTTTAACCTTAATGACTTTGTTTTTATTGATAAAGCCCTTGCCTTTGCAATCTGGGCAGGCATCTTTAACCAAACGCCCCGTCCCCTTGCACTGCGGGCAGCTTTGTTCAACCACAAAAAAACCTTGTTGCAAACGAATTTTGCCGGTGCCGTTGCAATGCGGGCAAACCGGAGCTTCTTTGCCGTCTTTGGTGCCGTGGCCGTGGCAGGTCTCACAAGTTTGGGTAGAGGGAAATTTTATCTCTTTTTCTATCCCGCTAAATGCCTCTTCAAGACTTATGGATAAATTATAGCGGATATCTTGCCCCCTTTGGGCATAGCTTTGTTTGCGGCCGCGGCCTCCACCCATAAATTCGGAAAAAACCTCGGAAAAAATGTCGGCAAATCCGCCGGCCGCACCGCCAAAATCAAAATTAAATCCGCCAAACGGATTGCCGCCGCCCATGCCTCCTGCAGCAAAAGCCTGATGTCCATAGCGGTCATAGGCAGCGCGCTTTTGCTCGTCTTTTAGTACCTCATAGGCCTCGTTAATCTCCTTAAACTTGGCTTCGGCCTCTTTGTTGTTGGGGTTGCGGTCAGGGTGATATTGCATGGCAAGACGACGGAAAGCATGCTTTATCTCCTCGCCGCTGGCATTTTTTGATACTTCCAATATCTCGTAATAGTCTTTTTCGGTCATGAATTATTTTTCGTCCTTATTTTTTACTATGTTCTTTATTTAGGGATATTACAGACAAATTGCAAGCAATTTATATAACTTTTTGGTTTAGCAAATAAATATTATATTAACCATCTTTGGTTATAATGCCGTTATTGAAAGTTTTTGCTAAAAATTTGACAAAAAAATTGATTTTGTGTCAAAAATGTGGTATGTTTGAAGTATGATTGATGTTTTAGGCTCTGTGAAAGCCTCTTTAGGAGATAAGAAATGACTGATAACGAATATGATGATGAAGAAAACAAGAAAAAATTTTTTAGTGCTCACCAAAATGATTGGTTGTATCTTTCTTTAGGGCTTTCTTCCGATGCTTCAGATGATGAAATTAAAAAACATTATTACGATTTGGCAAGAAAATATCATCCGGATAAAACCGAAGATGATCCTGAGACAACAGCTAAATTTCAAGAAATTTCTTATGCCTACAGTATTCTGGGTGATGTAGAAAAACGCAAGCAATATGATGCCAAGCAAATTACCGCAGATGAAAAAAGAGGATATAGTGTGGCTTTGCAAAACTACATATATATGGAAAACGCCAAAGGAGCAAGCTCTAAAGAAAAAACGCTTGATGCCGTAGAAGTTAATCAAGAAGTAAACGGAAAAAACAGCTCTAAGACTAAAGTCAACGCTACAACTAAGACTCATGCCACTGAAATAGCCAAAGACGAAAGTTACCGTTTAAGAAGCCAAAATTCCGATCAAAACGAGTTTTTGATGGATCGTTTAAAATTAAAAGTCTTTTTGGATATGGGGGTTATTAATCAGCACATATATGATGCCGGAATACAACGCCCCGATGCCGCAATCGAAAAAATCCAAAATGTTCGTCAGCTTAATGATAAAGAATTAGCTGATTTCCAAGATCGCATCTCTGCTTATATGCTACAAGATGAGAAATTGTTTGAAATTATACCTCCGGAAATTTTGGCCAAGGAATATGCCAGACATCTTAGTCTTTTGAGCTCCATGCCCAAAGACAGTCAAGCTTATGGGCTTGAGGAACAGTTGATTGCCAGGCTTGAAAAAAAAATAGATCAATTAATTACAGATGCTTATAGCAAACAAAATCTCTTCTTTGCCGATGTTACAAACGTGGCCGATACTTATGACGGATATATGCATATGTTTGAGGCCAGAGAAAAAACTCTCGGCAACACCGAGGCTGATAAAAATAAGCTGGCAATGATACAATCCAACCGTAATGTCTTAAATGAGCTGATTAGCCAATATGATGACGGATGGAATTTAACCAATGTTACCCAAAATGATGAACCTAAACTAAATAAACGTTTCGAAGATTTGACTAAGATTTTGCCTCAGACATCTTTGGATGATGAGACAATAAGACTGGTTAGTAATTTCCAATTCCTTGATCAACAAGGAAATATAGAGCCGCAATTTATTGATAAGGACGGAAATAAACGTACTACCTATGAAGCCGGATGCAAAATCATTGAGAACAGCAAACTCGAAAACATAATCAGAGTGGCTCGTCAAAATGTTTTGATGAATGAGCTGGGATCTGCCGATGAAATTTCAAAATCAGCTTTGGACGAGAAACTTAGGGATGAGGTGCCTTTTGTTTTGTACTCTACTTATGTGGTAAGCCAAACAGAAAAAGGTATTTTGGAGGACCCAAAACAATTTACCGACAAAAAATATTTTGAGACCTTTATATCTTCTTTAAGCGATATAAGAAAACCTGTTAGTGTGTCGGATTCTGCTTATGAAGCCAGCATAGACAATAATATTAATAATGTGGGTGGTTTTGCTCATCGTTTGGGAGATAAGGTTGGCAAAGACAAGGATATTGTAACAAATGTTTTTGAACCTCTAAAAGATTTGGATAAACGCGCCAAAGATCGTTTTGTTACCAAAGGAGTTGATAAACGTAAAGTAAGAATCGAGATGTTAAAGAGGACAGCAAAAGGTGCTGCCTCGGCTTTCCTCGTATCAGGTGCTATTACAATAGCCTCAACCGCCGCTACAACTGCTGCCGATGCCTCAATTACGGCTTCTTCCTTGGGACTTAATAAAGTTGCCGGGTTGGCTGTAGGCTCTGCTGTGGCTATTACCATGACGGCTCTTCAGATAAGACGTTGGCGTAAAGAACGTAAGAAAAACGGTCAAAAAGCTAATCTTAAAGCTTTCTTAAAAGACCGCAGAATGGTAATGACCGTTGCTACAACCGCTTTGGGTGCCGCTGCTTTGGGCTTTGCTGTAACCGGAAACCCTGGTGTTGCTCAAATCCTTGGTTATTCTTCTATGGCTATGGGGGCGGCAAACGGTATTATATCTAATGCTCAGGATGCTGTTAAATCCGGTCTGAGTAAATGGGAAGCTGCAGGTTGGGCTACATTGCAGACTGTTGCTACCGTCGGTGCCGGTTTTGCCGGTAGATGGACGGCAAATCAGGGTATTAATTATTTCAATGAACAAAACCCGGATAATACTATTTTCCAACACAAAGAAAAAGTCGGTGAACACTGGGAAAAAGTCGGAACCGATACTGTTGTTGATTATGCCAAAATCGAAGAAAACGCCAAGGGCTTTTTGCAAAATAATTGGTACAAAGATAATCCTGAGTTGCTACAACAAAGACTTGATGCTTTGCAGGCTGCCGGAGTTGAAAACCCCGGACACGCTTTGTTGATTTCTCATGATGCCGGAATGATTGCTCCGGATAATATGGAATTGTGGGGCGGAACTCACAGCCACGGTAATCATACCGTTTTGACACAAAGTTGGGCTGAGCAAAACAATGTTGATTTTAAAGATGTTCAGGCCATGAAAAATCTGTTTAATAGTGACGGCTCGGTTAATATTGAGGCGGCTAAATCCTATAATAGCCTTGCTCCTCATGTGGGTGAAGATAACTTCGTGTCCAGAATAGAAGACCGACCAGTTATTCGTGAGCTTTATGGCGACAGAGAATCTACTTATGACCATTCTCCAAAGATACCTGTAAAAGAGGTTGATATCTTAGAAAAAGTTGATGACTACGCAATGGTCAGAAATGAAACAAATCTTGGTCTGGGTATGTTTGGCGTAATGGGAAAAATAATTAATCCTGTTAAAAAGCTTAAAAACAGAGTGGGGAGTTTGCTCGACAGAATGGTAAAACCCAAAAAAGGGCCGATTGATCCGGTTGGGCCAGTTGATCCGATTATACCGCCAACTCCCCCTAAACCAGAGAAAAAGGTTAAGCTCCTTAAAGAGCACAAAGAGCCTAAACAACTTCCAGTGCACGAAGAGGCTAACCAACTTCCAGATCATAAAGAGCCTAAACAACTTCCTGCGCATGTTGATTCCGTCGACCAACTGTTGGATCGTGAATATAAAGTTGTTCACGGTATTGCTCCCGATAAAACTGAAAGGCTGCGCTATCGCACTCTTGTGGACGGCGAATGGAAAAAAGAAGGCTCTGACATGAATTTTGAGCGCTATCTTGAAGAAAGGTGGAACGTTTTTGAACAATCAATAACTCTTGACGTTGCTCCTACTGAGGAGGCAAAAGGTTTTGCCGATACTAAAAAGGGAATTGATCATATTAATACAACCAGAGAAACCATCTGGAAAACCAACTTATCTGTTGATAATGTCAAACTGGAAAGTAAAGATGTTACCTTGTTGTCCTTTATGGTGATTGCCTCCATCGGTAAAAACAATGCCGAAAATGCTAAATTAAAAGCTGCCGAAGATCGTGGGCGTGCTCCTGCCAAAACAGGAAAAAATAAAAAGCCATCAGGTAAGATTTATAACATAGATGGCTCATCATTAACTCTTAAAAGCTCAGGAAAATCAGCCAGACCTCATAATAATCCAAGTCCGCAAAAAACGGCAACTAAACAAAAAACCAGGTAATTTACAAAAGCCCCGTTTCTTTTATGAAGCGGGGCTTTTTGGGAGTTTGGCTTTTTAGATGCTTATTTGACCTCTTCAAAGTCGGCATCAACTACCTTTTCATCTTTGGGTTGTTCCGAAGATGAACCGGCGTCAGCACTTTGGGTTGTTCCTTGAGCTTGGGCGCTTTCTGCCTGAGCTTTATACATTGCCTCACCCAACTTTAGCGAAGCCTGCATTAAGCTTTCGGTCTTTTCTTTGATGACTGACAAATCATCGGCCTCCAACGCCGTCTTTAAGGCGTTAAGCTCTTTTTCTATCGCCTCTTTTTCGGCAGCAGAAATCTTGTCGCCGTTTTCTTTCAAGGTCTTTTCCGTGGTGTGAACCAAAGCCTCGGCTTGGTTTTTGGCCTCGACAATTTCTTTTTTCTTCTTATCGGCCTCGGCATTGGCTTCGGCGTCTTTTACCATCTTTTCGATATCGGCATCAGACAAACCACCGCTGGCTTGAATTCTGATAGCTTGTTCTTTGTTGGTGGCTTTATCTTTGGCCGATACGTTTACAATACCGTTGGCATCGATATCAAATGTTACTTCAATTTGCGGCATACCACGCGGTGCAGGCGGAATTCCTACCAAATCAAACTGGCCAAGCAATTTGTTGTCGGCAGCCATTTCACGCTCGCCTTGGAATACCCTGATGGTAACTGCGGTTTGTCCATCCTCGGCGGTTGAAAATACCTGCGACTTGCGGGTCGGAATGGTGGTGTTGCGGTCAATCAACCGAGTGAATACACCGCCCAAGGTCTCAATACCCAAAGACAGAGGCGTTACATCCAACAACAAGACATCTTTGACATCACCCATCAAGACACCGCCTTGAATTGCGGCACCGACGGCAACAACCTCGTCAGGGTTTACACCTTTGTGCGGCTCTTTGCCGAAAATCTCTTTTACCTTTTCTTGAACTTTGGGCATACGGGTCATGCCGCCAACCAAAATAACCTCGCTGATGTCAGAGGGCGAAACGCCGGCGTCGGCCATGGCTTTTTTGCAAGGCTCAATTGTCTTGTCTATTAAATCCTCTACCAAAGATTCTAATTTGGCTCTGGTTAATTTGATATTTAAGTGCTTCGGGCCGGTTGCATCGGCAGTAATAAACGGCAAGTTAACCTCGGTTTGCGTAGTTGAGGACAACTCAATCTTGGCTTTCTCGGCGGCTTCTTTCAAACGTTGCAAAGCCAAACGATCGTTCTTCAAATCAATGCCGGATTCTTTCTTGAACTCTTCGGCCAGATAGTTTACCAAACGTTGGTCAAAGTCTTCACCACCCAAGAAAGTATCACCGTTGGTCGATTTTACTTCAAATACGCCGTCGCCAATTTCCAAAATCGAGATATCAAACGTACCACCTCCAAGGTCATAAACCGCAATGGTGCCGTTGGTCTTTTTATCCAAACCGTAAGCAAGCGCGGCAGCGGTAGGCTCGTTGATGATACGCAAAACATCCAAACCTGCAATCTTGCCGGCATCTTTGGTTGCCTGACGTTGCGAATCGTTAAAATATGCCGGTACCGTAATAACTGCTTTTTCTATCTTTTCGCCAAGATAACTTTCGGCATATTCTTTTATCTTTTGCAACACAATGGCCGAAATTTGCGATGGAGCATATTTTTGCCCCTTGACTTCAACCCAAGCATCGCCGTTGTCGCCATCTATAATCTTGAACGGTACCAATGCTTTGTCTTTGGCAACCTCGGGTGAATCATAACGACGACCAATTAATCTTTTAATGGCAAACAACGTGTTTTCAGGATTGGTTACGGCCTGACGTTTGGCCGGAAAACCAACCAAGCGCTCGGTATCGGTGAATGCTACCATTGATGGGGTGGTGCGTGCACCCTCGGAGTTTTCTAAAACTTTGGCCTCGCCGCCTTCCATAACCGCAAAACAAGAGTTTGTAGTTCCCAAATCTATACCTATTACCTTATTGCTCATATTTTTTTCCTTCTTTCTTTATAAGTTCTGTTTTTATCTGTCTATTTGCTTATATAGGAATCAGATTTGAGCCATGCAAGGGCTTCAACAATTTTTTTGTAAAATTGTATAAAATATTTATAACAAATTACCTTTTGGAATTTATTTCATAGCCGGAATCGCCGTCGGCAAAAGAATTGGCAAAAGCAAAATCACTGGCATTGACCGAATGAACGCGATATAGAGCTTCTCCAGCTTCGACCGTGTCTCCAACCTTTTTTAATAAATCAAGACCTGCTCCAGGATATTGCGAAGCTCCGGCTAAAACACCGATTTTGTTAATTTGACGATTATTTATGCTCTCAACCACACCAGCGCGCGAGGATATAATATCTCTGGTCAAATGACCAAGCTGAGCCTGAGGGGCTTTACCTTGAGCATATATTATGCGATTTATTGCCTCTAATGCGCGGCCTGAGTTTAAAATATCTTTGGCTACATGATACCCCTGACCTCCCCGAAGTTTGGGATCAAACTCTAAAATGCGGCCAGCCAAAAATAATGATTTTTCCAACAAGTCTTGCGGCGCTTCTTCTTTGTTGCGCAAAATTCGCATAACGTCTCGCGCCTCCAGCACTGCTCCAACCCCGTTGCCTATTGGCTCGCTGCCGTCGGTTATTACCGCATCTATCTCTATTGAAAGCATGTCTCCAACATACTCTACCAATTTGCGCAAGCGCATCGCTTCATTGGTTGATTTTATACGTGACGAAGGACCTACCGGAATATCTAAAACCAGATGAGTTACTCCGGCGGCAAGTTTTATGGCTAAAATAGAAGATATAATATGTTGTTGCTGGGTAACACCTAAAGATCGCTCAACCGATGAAACTATTTTGCTGGCATAGGCTATCGGCAAACTGTTATAGTCTATAATTGCTCCTCTGGTTTCTTTGATCAACTTTTTTAGCTTGCTTTCATCGGCCTCAACATTGGCCAAAACAGCAAAAGTGTCAGCCACTCCGGCACATGAAGTTAGCGAACGGGCTGCCGTTTTGGGTATGGGCAACCCATAGGCCGCAACAATCGCCGTTATTATTATATCTGTTTTGTTGCCGGGTACACCTCCTAAGCAATGGTGATCAACAACTATGTTCTCATTATCCCATTTGATAATCTCATCGCCTATTAAGGCCTCGGTTAACGACAAAACTTCCGTCGAGGTCATAAATGAACCAGATGCCACTAAAAACGAAGCTATATCCATATTGGAATAACGGCCTGAAACTATATCTTTAATCACCGAGGAATATTCCGACGATGACAAAATATTGCCTCCTATCTTGCGTTGCAGGATGCCGGATGACGGCGGACGCCCCGCTAAACTTAGCGTTACATTGGCTCCTTGAGGCAAATTTATCTTGCGGAAAGCTTCATTATTCAAACCTATTTCATCAGGAGATATTAAAGATGAATCATCAACTATCTCCAAAAAAGCATATACAGGCGTTGCTCCGCCATGAATTTCTACCTTGGTAATGTTCTTAATTTCATCTATTTTATATATGCTGCAATCTTTATGCAGATAGGCTATATTTTCATTAAAGGAACTTACGGCTATGTGCTTGAGCGATAACATGATTTATCCGCAATTGGTGGTTTATGATAGGTCAAATTATGGCATAAGATTATTTAATGCGCAACAAAAACTCTTATTTCTTAATCACAATTTATGTTTTTGTTTAATAATAGTTGCAGAACTTTTATTAATTTATTACGCATTTCGTGGCGCGAAACAACTATATCGACCATACCATGTTCTTGCAAATATTCGGCCCGCTGAAATCCTTCGGGCAAAGTTTCGCGGATGGTTTGCTCTATAACTCTGGCTCCGGCAAAGCCTATAATACTTCCCTTTTCGGCAATGTTTATATCCCCAAGCATGGCAAAAGAGGCAGAAACACCACCGGTGGTGGGATCAGTCATAACCGAAATATAGGGAAGACCTCTCTCTTTTAGTTGATTAACTGCTGCCGTGGTTCTGGCCATCTGCATCAAAGACAAAATACCTTCTTGCATTCTGGCTCCTCCAGAAGCAGAGATTATTATTAGCGGTGATGCTGTTTTTATTGCAAATTCTGCTGCTTTTACTATTCCCTCGCCTACAGCTGTTCCCATGGATCCTCCCATAAACGAAAAATCCAGCGCCGCTATCACCGTTTTGATGCCGCCTAAATCGCCGTAACATACCTCTATGGCATCATTATGTCCGGTTAGCTTGCGATATCCTCGTAAGCGGTCGGTATATTTTTTTGAATCTTTGAAATTGAGCGGATCTTCTTGCAATTTGAGCAAAGTTAATGTTTTGTATTTCCCTTTATCAAACAAAATCTCAAATCTTTTTTGTAACGGAAGTCTTAGATGATGCCCACAAAATGAACATATATAAAGATCTTTTTCCAGCTCTTTATTAAACAACATTTGCCCGCACTCAGGGCATTTGGTCCATAAATTTTCCGAAATTTCTTTGGTGGACGTCTTTTTTATCTTGGGGCGGACAAAGTCAGAAATCCAGTTCATGTTTTTCTCCTATTATTCCGCTTTGTGGCCTATAAAAGCTTTTTTCAAACGCTCCTTCAACGAAACTTTCGGCTCAGGAGAAACGCCCGAACGCAAACTTTCTATGTTGCCTTGCAGCCCCTCAACCTCTTTGGCCAATTTTTCCTGTTCTTTGGATAGTTTTTTATTTTGCTTCTTCTGATGCCGCAATGCCTTCCTCAACGGTATATGCGACAACCAGGTAAAAAACCAACCGATAATATATCCCAACACCAATAAAAAGATTATCGCAACGCTTAATGAAACGGTTATTTCTATGGCCGTGGGCCAAAGAGAGAAAACCGCCATGTCATTGTTGACAAAGGCAAAAACCAAAACAACAAATGCTAACGGTAGGCCTATAAGCGCTTTGATAAACCCCATAACATCATCTCCTTATAAAAAGACTTGTGTCATAAGGATTGGAAAACGCCAATCCTTATTTTGAATTGAGTGATTCAAACAGTTGTTTGCCGGTCTTGAAGTGAGGAATTTTGCGCTCCTCAACTTTTACCTCTGCTCCAGTGCGTGGATTTTTAGCCAGACGCGGGCTGCGAGAGCGTACCGAAAAAGCTCCAAAGCCTCTAAACTCTACTCTATCACCTTTGGCTAGCGAATCTATAATCGTATCAAAAACAACTGCCACTATGCGCTCTACGTCTTTGAGCATTAAGTGCGGATTTTTAGCTGCTATTTTTTCAATTAATTCTGATCTGGTCACTTTGGTTGTCCTTTTCTTAAATTAAACAATAAATTTTATTTATCAATATATCAATTTTGCAAAAAGCCAAGAGCTATTTTATCATTTATCCAAAAATTTTACTCGTTGGCGGCAATATGCTCCAATGCGGGATGTGTATTTTCTCCAAGCTCTATCGCCTCTATTTTTTGTACTCTTTTGGCAATCTTGCCTGATGATACTTTTATCGAATCGATATCATCTCCTGCTTGCTTAAAATGACGACTTAGGTTCTCTACTCGTTCATCAAGCCTGCAAATATCATCTATCAATATTCCTACCTCTTTTTGGATAACTCCGGCTTGCTCCCTCATATGCGCATCTTTTAGAATTGCCCGCACCGTGTTGAGGGTGGCCATCAATGTGGTTGGAGATACTATCCAGACCTTGGCTTTGTATGAATGTTCTACCACATCTATAAAATTGGCATGAAGCTCAGCATATATCGCTTCGCTTGGCAAAAACATCAAGGCGGATTCCGCCGTTTCGCCCGAAATTATATATTTCTCGGCAATATCTTTGATGTGTTTGATTACCGATGCTCTAAAAAAGCGTTCGGCATCAAGCTTTTCACGCTCGGATGAGGCATGGCGCAAAGCATAATAGCTTTCCAGCGGAAATTTGGCGTCTATTACTATGGCTCCGGGAGGATTGGGCAGATTGAGCAGACAGTCGGCCTTTTTGCCATTGCTTAAAAGAGCTTGGAAAGAATAAGCATTGGGCGGCAGAATCGAGGTAACTAAATCATTAAGCTGTATCTCACCGAACGCTCCTCTGGCCTGTTTGTTGGACAATACCTCTTGCAACGATACAACCTGCTCAGACAATGATGATATTTTTTGTTGCGCCGCATCTATTTTGGCTAAGCGTTCTCTCAGAGCGGCCAGGGTTTCGTTGGTCTTGTTGGTGCTTTGCTGCAAGCCTTCACCAACACTCTTGGTTACGGCTAAAAGTTTTTCATCCATCATCTTTAAAACCGTCATTTTTTGCTCGTTTAAGGCTTCAAAAATACGGCTTTGCTCTTGGCGATTGTTTTCGTGCAACAACGCCAAACGCCCAGAAAGCTCACCTTGAGACTGCAACAAAATGTCTTTGATGTTGCTTTTGTCTCGACGCAACAACAAAAATACCATATTGCCTAAAAACAATATTAAAACAACCAAGGCCGCTAAACCTATGTTTTCCAATATAAAATTATTCAGATTTTGCAAGATGTCGCCCCATTTTTAAAAATTTGTCGGTTCTTTTCTTTTTTAATTCATCGCCGGTTTGCGCTGAAAGCTCTTTGAGATGACGAGCTATTACCTCGCCCACACGCTCTATCATTTCTTTGTGATGGCGCTGCGCACCACCGGCAGGTTCAGCAATAATTTCGTCGATGACACCAAGACGCCTTAAATCTTGCGCCGTTAAGCATAAAGCCTCGGTTGCTTCTTTGACTTTTGCTGACGAACGCCACAAAATAGATGCGCAGCCCTCAGGCGAAATTACCGAATAAATCGCATGTTCAAGCATCAGAATCCTATTGGCTGTGGCTATGGCTATGGCGCCGCCGGATCCCCCCTCGCCTATTACTACCGAGATAAACGGTACTTTGAGATTTAGACACCTTTCTATGCTTGAGGCAATAGCTTGCGCCTGCCCACGCTCTTCTGCGTCAATTCCGGGGAAAGCCCCCGACGTATCAACAAAGGCTATTACCGGAAGCGAAAATTTATCCGCCAAATCCATTAAACGCTGGGCTTTGCGATAGCCCTCGGGCTTGGCCATACCAAAGTTATATTTTACTCTGAATGCAAGATCGTTACCCTTTTCTTGGCCGATAACCACAACCGAACGCCCCATAAATTTGCCGAGACCTCCAACCATTGCTTCATCGTTACCAAAAGCTCTGTCCCCTGCCAACGGCTCAAAATCTTCTATCAGCCCTTTTATGTAATCCAGACAATGCGGTCTGGCGGGATGACGTGCAACTAATGTTTTTTGCCAGGGAGTTAATTTAGAATACAACTGCTTAAACAGTCGATCAAGTTTTTGCGAAAGTCTTTGAACCTCGGTGTTAATATTTAAACCATCGCTTAATTCCAATTGCTTTAAGCGTTTAATTTTATCTTCAACCTCGGCAATGCTTTTTTCAAATTCAAGCGGCTCTATATCTTCTGTATTCATATCTCTGCTCTTTTATTGCTTTTCTTAGTTTATAACACAATCTTTGTTATTTTAGCAATCTTTTTTCTTTTTGTGTAATAAGATATGAATTCTATTGGAAAATTGAATATTTTCAAATATTATTGCTTATTATGTTGTTGCAGGAGATTTTGTAATGATGCTGACACTTGTTTTGTTTGGCGCCGTTTTTGCTTCTATAACTTGGATACTTTACGCCTTTCGTTTTATAGTCTCATCACTTGGCGGAATGTCTTTTTTTGATGCCGGAATTGTCAATGTATTGCTCTATGCTTTGTTTGTGTGTTTGCCGATACTTATAATTTGGGCTATATTCGGATTTATAAGTCAATATGTCTATAACCGCTCTGTCAACAGACAAATTTTTAAGCTGTTTTCTCAGATGAAAAAAAATCAGGAATATTCCGATTTATTGGCAAGAATTATGTTGGAAACTGAGCAAAATATCAAAAACTCTTTTATGCTGGGGCGTTTTGATTTGATGATTGCCGATATGAATGAGCTTTTGAGCGAATTTTTGCAGCGTGAACGACTAGTTACAAACGAGCAGATAGAACTTTTGTGGAGTAAAGTGCAAAACGGCGGCAAATGGTCTTTCGGCAAAGTGGTGATTGAAAATTTTAATCTGCAAACAGGTTTTCAAAAAAAAGTTTTCGGCAATGCTCAAAATGATGCCTTGCTTGCCGGAACAATTCTGGAATTTTGTGCCAGATATCAAACTTTGCTCGGTTTGCTTGAAAAATATGACAAAGAGAGAGTTCTGCTTAATATTATCGAAACCGGTGTTTTTGGCAAAGTGTTTGCCATTTTAGCTCCGGTTGCCGATGAAATTCGCAGAACCAGAGAGGCTTTTGTTTCGGAAAAGCAAGAAGCGTTAAACAATGATTCTGACTTTTTATCTCCGCAGAAAAATAAGGCGGAATTTGAATCCCAACGAGAATTTGATCAACCGGCAAAAGCTGCAATGATTGCCGAATCTTCCGTCGCTTATAAAGAAATAGGTAAACGTGTAACTAAAGTGTGGGAAAAATTTAGACCAAAGAAAAAAGAGGGAGTTCAAAATCAACAGACAAACTTACAAAAAGATGCTTTTTCTTTGGCTTTGGAAAGAAGTTTTGGTAAAGAAGAAAAAATTATTAAAGAACCTTCTTTTGAAAAGACTGTTGCTTTTGATTCTATATCTACCTTTAGAGAATCGGAAGATGAACAGAATCTGCAGGAAAAATCTAATATAGATATTGCACCTCAACCTATTCAAGAACCAGTATTTGGCACCCAAAGAACGCTTGATTCTCTTAAAAAAGAATGGCAAGGTTTGGCGGCTAAAGAAAATAAAGTTGAATTGCCTAAACAAGATGATGAAAAGACTATATCTCCTTTCAGCGGTTGGACAGATGTTGAAAATTATCAGAAATAGTTTGCTTTTTTTTGGTGTTTTTTGTGTTTTTAATGTTGCTGAGGCCAAAACCATAATTAGTGATGCGTTATCTCTTTATAATCACCCCAAATATGAGGCTGGTTTTAAAAATTTTGAGTTTGTTAACCCAAAAGCGCCCAAAGGCGGCAAAATAACTTTGCCGGCTTATGGAACTTTCGATAATTTTAATCCTTTTATTTTTAAGGGAATTGCATTTACTGATGGTGCAGACCTGAGCCTTGAGAGTTTGGGCTATTCTCCAGTTGACGACCAAAGAACGGCTTATCCCCTCTTGGCAGAAAAATTTGAGCTGCCGGAGGATAAATCTTTTATCGGATTTATCTTAAATCCTGAGGCCAGATTTGTCAATGGTGATAAAGTTACCGCTGATGATGTTATTTTTAGCTTTAAGGCTTTAATTGAAAAAGGTGCGCCGATTTATAAAGTTTATTATGCCGATGTCGAAAGAGTGGAAAAAATTAATGATCGGCATGTGCGTTTTTATTTTAAAAAAGGGACAAATAATCGCGAACTGCCGCTTATCTTAACTCAGTTTAAAATATTTTCGGCCAAAGATTTTGATCAAAAAGATTTTGCCACTCCATCCCTTGTCCCTCCCACAGGCAGCGGTCCATATATTATTGACAAGTTTGAAGTTAATAAATTTGTGGAGTTAAAACGAAATCCCAACTATTGGGCCAAGGATTTGCCGTCGCGCAAAGGTTTTTACAATTTTGACGTTGTACGTTTTGAGTTCTATCAAGATACAACCGTAACCTTGCAGGCTTTATTTGCCGGAAACATCGATGCCAGAGAAGAATATATTGCTAAAATATGGGCCAACGGTTATGATAACAAACTGATTAAAGAAGGAAAAATAATAAAGGAAGCCATAGGACACAACAATCCAGCGGTGTTGCAGTTTTTTGGGTTTAATACCAGGCTGGACAAGTTTGCTGATGCTAAGGTCAGAGAAGCCATTGGTTTGGCTTTTGATTTTGAATGGGCCAACGAAAAACTTTTTTATAATCAATATGAGCGCCTGTATAGCATATTTAGCAACACCGATTTGGCAGCCACAGGTTTGCCACAAGGAACAGAAAGGCTGATTTTGGAACATTTTAAGGGGCAAATACCAGACGATATTTTTGATAAACCTTATCAAAACCCTGACAATTCAACACCAAAGAAACAACGAGAGAATCTTAAAAAAGCTGTAAAACTTTTAGGTGAGGCTGGTTATGGATTTGTTGACGGTAAAATGACTAACCTTAAAACCAACGAGCCTTTGACAATAGAGGTTTTGAGCAACTCTGCCAACGGGGCTGCTTTTACCCGTGTTATGCTGCCTTTTATCGAAAATTTGCGCAAAATCGGTATTAAAATGACTTTTCGCAATTTGGAAGTTAATATTTTTAAGAATCGTTTAGATAATTTTGAGTTTGAGGCGGCTATCTTATCTTACAGACTAAGCAATTTGCCGGGAAACGAACAAAAAGAAATCTGGGGTTCGAATTCTGCCGATATAAAAGGTTCGTTTAATGTTTTGGGGATAAAAAATCCGGTAATTGATGAGATTATCACCGGTTTGATTGCGGCGCAAGATGAAGAAACTTATAAAGCTTATGTCAAAGCTCTTGACCGCGTTGTTATGCGGCAACATTATTTTATTCCGCAATGGTATTCGGCAACCGAACGTATCGCATATAATCGGCGATTGAAACATTTTAAAACCGATGTCAAAACCGGAGTTGACCTTTATACCTGGTGGGTGGAGGAATAAAATGCGTAATTATATATTCAAACGTCTTTTGCTTATTCCTTTGACTTTGTTGGGAATTTTGGCTTTGAATTTTGTTATTATTCAGTTTGCTCCGGGGGGGCCGGTTGAGCACGTATTAGCCCAATATCGCGAAATGAACACCGAAGCAACCGGAGCAATATCTGGTAGCGGAACCGCTTATATGGAGAGCGGAACTAGCAAATATCAAGGAGCATCCGGAGTGCCGGAAGATTTGATAAAAGAGCTGGAAAAACAATTCGGTTTTGACAAACCGGCGTATGTTCGTTTTTTGAAAATGATAAAAGACTATGCTTTATTTGATTTCGGCAAAAGCTTTTATCAAGACAAAAGCGTAGCAAAACTGATTGCAGAGAGGATGCCGGTGTCGGTTTCTTTGGGGCTGTGGTCGACTTTGATTATATATTTGATTGCTATTCCGCTGGGCATTAGAAAAGCCGTTTGCGATGGTTCTAAATTTGACGTTGCAACATCTTTTGCCGTGGTAATCGGCTCGGCGGTGCCGGTATTCTTGTTTGCCGTATTTTTGATTGTATTTTTTGCCGGAGGAACATATTTAAGCTGGTTTCCTTTGCATGGTCTGACATCCGATAACTGGTCAGATTTATCTTGGTGGCAAAAAATTATTGATTATTTTTGGCATATCACGCTTCCTATTACAGCAATGGTTGTTGGCGGATTTGCCTCGCTTACCATGCTTACTAAAAACTCTTTTTTGGATGAAATAAACAAACAATATGTCTTAACTGCAAAAGCCAAAGGTTTAAATCAAAATCAAATCCTTTACGGACACGTGTTTCGCAATGCTATGCTGATTGTTATTGCAGGATTTCCGTCCTTGCTTATTAAAATGTTATTTACCGGATCGTTGCTTATTGAGGTTATCTTCTCGCTTAACGGTTTGGGCCTTTTGGGATATGAGGCCATTATGACACGCGATTATCCGGTGATTTTCGGTACAATGTATATTTTCGCTTTATTGGGGCTAATTCTTAAACTTATTTCCGATATTACCTACTGCCTGATTGATCCAAGAATTAATTTCGAAACCAAACTCTCTTAGAATTAACTCCTTGAATTTTCAGTGTTGCCTAAAAGTTTTTTGATGGATTCCGGCAGAGATGTTTGGCGATTGCTTTCGATAATATCTATAATTTCAAGCTCTTGCTTGTCTAAACGACGATTAATACCCAAAGAATCGTAATATTGTTTGGCGCTGTTGTAGAGTTTGGCAGCTTGCAAACTATTGCCCTCTGCATACAAATGTTCTGACAGATGACGATTGGCGTTGGCTACTTCGGTGATATCTATTTCACCGTCGGCAAAATTCAGAACATTTTGGTAGGCCCAAGCTGCTTTGGGCATAGAGCTTGCTTTTTTATAGACATCTCCTAGCCTGCTCCAGGCAACAACATTGGCCGATTGTAACTCAATTGCCAATTCATAGGCCGAGGTGGCTAACATAATATCATTAAGTTCAGATAAAGCACCAAAGCAGCAGGCATAAGAAGATACATCCATATAAATTTGTTGGCGCTTAGCTTCGGATGTAACTGCGTTGGCTTTATCGATATTTGTATCCATTAAACTTTCAAGCAGAGCCAAGGCTAATGACGGGTCGCCGTTAGCTAGGTTATAGAGAGCTTGTTCTTCTCCGGGAAGATCGGCATAGCGCTCCAGACGCGAAAACTTACCTGACACACAAAGGCTTATAAAAGATTTTATGGCATCGATGGTTTTTAATATCTCATTTTCATCTTGCAAGCCTTGATTTTTATAATTTATTGTTTGGGCGATTTTGAGGTCGTCAACTCCGCGACCAAGCATATCAATAACCAATCCCATAAGCTCATTTAGCTCTTTACGGCTTTGTTTATACGACATTGATATCTCGGCAATGTTGCTTATTTCGGCCAATTCAGCCGGTGGTATTTTGCCTTTTTGCCAATCAAAATCTATGCCAATATTTCTTGGCTTTTCGCGCTCTTTTATACTTTGTTCTTTTTTCTCTTTTTTTATCTTTTTTTGTTCTGCTTTTTTGGCTTGTGTCAGTTCTTGTTGTTTTTGCTCTTCTTCGGCCTTTCGTTCCATCTCACGACGTTCTGCTAAAGCCATATCTAATTCTTTTTGCAGTTCGTTCTCAAGTTCTCTTTGTTCTTCTTCATCAAATAAATCTTCGCTTTCTTCTGCGATATTTTTTTCTAAATTTTTTCCGGGATTGTTGCTTTTAATAAAAAAGATGATGTTGCGAACATAAATAATTATAACCAAAAACAAAAATAAGACCAACGCAAATAATATCAATGTAAAAGATATAAATTTGAGGTTGTTTTCACCTGCAAAATAAGCGTTGATGCCTTGAATTAAAAAATCAAACTTTGAAGATAATGCGGCAATGAATTCTAAAGAGCCAAGTTGTTCTATCATTTATTCTCAACCATTTACAAAAAATTTTTTTGTCATATAATATTCCTCAAATCGTAACTTACTGCAAACAGATTAAAAATGGGTTACTTAAGTCAAAAAAAACAGCAAAAACGTGAAAATATTTTCCTCGCTATTATGATGATAATAGTTACGATATTGACCGTGCTTTCTTTTACCGAGCAAGGTATTGACTGTAAGTATTTTAATTTGTTTCATCTGTTTTGTCTGGCCGGTATTTTAATGCTTTATTCGTTGTGGCGCAAAAAATTTAAAAGCGTCTTGGTTTTTGCGATTTTATTGATTGTTAATTATACTTCGCTGGCGGCCTATGCCAATATATTTTTATCAGATAAGTTTGAAGGCGGACAGACTTTGGAACTCAGTTTTAACAAAAAACAAAAACTTAGCGACACTTTAGATAAAAGAGATATAAAAGCGGCAGGAACCATTATTTTAGCTCAACACTATAAAGCTTCTTATGCCATTGTTGAACACAACACGCCGATTACTCTGATACAGGTTGATTTCAGTAATGCTAATCACAGCGATTATCCTTTGATATTTAGACACTTGAATGAATTTATTACACAAAATGACAATCCGGTTATTATTTTTGGCGAGTTTGGCATACCGGCATGGAGCAAATCTTTTAAAAATTTTATTGAAACATCCAATCTTAGCGTTAAAAACAGGCTTTTGTTTAATCCTGATATAAAATTTGATTTCTTCTCAATTCCGGGGTTTTATGTTTTGGGTTTCAGGGAAATGGGATTGGTTGATTTGGATATACTAACTATAGACAATACAAAAACGGTTAAATTATTGCTGTCCTTTAATCCAGAAAAGTCTTGAGGCGACAGTACAAATCTTCATCGGCTTCTTTGGCATAGTTTAGTGCCGCTTCAAGGTTTTTTGTGAAATCTTGTCGGTTGCCGCTTTGCTTTTCAACCATTGCCAAATTGGCATAGTCAATTGCTATGCCGCTGGTGCGATTGTCGGCAAATTCATATTTTAAAGCCTGATTAAAAATCGCTTTGGCCTGACTAAGTTCTTTGCGCTGCAACAAAATTGTGCCTAGGAGAGTGTATGCATTGGCTATGTGAAAGCAGCTTTTATGCCGCTTTGCTCTTGAAATCAGCTTGCGCAATAATGTTTCTGCCTTGTTTTGATTGCCAAGTCTTATTTCGGCCTCAGCCATAAGATATATACACTCAAAAAGAGAGGCATAGTTTTTCTCTGTTTGATAATTTTGAATGGCAGATTGAGCCAATTTGGATGTCTTGGACCAATTGTTTTCCCCAAAAGATGACCGCGCCATAATTTCCAACGAAAGCCCCTTACCTGCTGCCGAAATATGTTTTTTTGATGCTTGGTAAGCCAAGCCAAACGCCGATTTGAAATTGCCTCGCAATAACTCTATCATAGCTTTTTGATCAATGATAAAACAGTTGTTTTCGTTATCTGACATAGATTCAAAAATATCGCCAGCGGCATCTATAAAGAAACATGCCTCTTCAAACCTGCTTTGCGCCGCCATAAGCTGACCTAGGGTTCCAAGAGTTTCGGCTTCGTATTTATGGGCTTTGAGAAATTTGAATATCTTTAGAGCTGAGCGCAACATAAAATCTGCCGTATCAAAAACCCCGCTGACACGATAAACAGAGCCAAGAACAAAATAGGTTAAACCCTCCTCGAAAAGCATCTCTTTTTTTTGAAAAATTTTGAGCGCTCTTCCGGCCTCGGCTGAGGCGGTTTCAAGGTCTGTTTCAAACAGTGCCAAACGGGCGATGCAAAGCAACTTCAAAGCATACAGGTTTGAGTTTTTCTTGGGGTTGGGTATTTTGGATAACAAAAGCCTTGCTTTATTATAATTTTTGTTATCAAGCTCAACCATTATTTTCATCCAACAATATAAGCTATCTGTTTGTTTTTGATTGGATGTTTTTCCTGTCAACATAAGCTTTAGTTTGGCCTGTAAAGCGTTATCGGGAATCTCTTTGCTTAGACCAGAAAAATCGTTTTCGGCAATTTTTTTTAACAAATTCCTGCGTCTTACGCCATGTTGCTTTAAAATAAAAGATGCAACCTCTCTAGCCGCCAGGGTTGAAAAAAAAGGAAAATTTATTATCTTTACGCTGATAATTCTTTGTAAAAATAAATATTTCATCCGAAAAAGCTTATACCCTGACCAAACAACAGAGGCCAAGGCAAAAAAAATAAAAAATATCAGAATAAAATGTTGCTGCAAAACTTTTTCTTTACTCAAAATTAGGGTTTGTCGATATACTATCTTATACAATAGCTTATCAAATTTTTAATGTATAGGGGTTTTTTATCATGAGCATCACCAAACTTCAACCCGAACAATTGTATGCCAAATGCGATCCGCAGAAATTTAATTTTTCTTCAACTGCCGAGTTGGAAGAGCGTTTGTCGGCTTTGGGACAAGACAGAGCTTTGGCCGCGGTTGAAATCGGCATTAATATCCAATCAAAAGGATATAACCTATTTTGTTTAGGGCCTGAGGGAACCGGAAAAAGCTCGTTGGTAAAACGTGTTTTGGCCAAGGAAGCAAAAAACAGGCCAACCCCTGATGACTGGGCATATGTTTATAATTTTGATGAACCTTATAAACCTTTGGCGATTTCTTTTCCGGCCGGAACCGCAAATGATTTTGCCAAAGATATTGATAAGCTGATTGAAAACTTTTCCGCCGCAATTCCTGCCGTGTTTGAAAGCGATGAATATAAGGCCGGAGTTAACATTATCCAAGAAAAATACAAGCAATCCAAAGAAAAATATATAAAAATGCTGCAAAAAAAGGCCAAAGGCAAAAGCGTGTCTTTGCTGCATATGCCGGTTGGATTAGTAGTGGCTCCGGTTAAAAACGGCGAGGTCTTGAGCCCTGAGGCTTTTGAAGAGCTGCCCGAGGATGAAAAAAAGCAGCTGATTGAAGATTTGAACCAAATGCAGGCCGAAATTGAAAACTCGGCGCAGGATTTGCCTGCTTGGGAAGATAAACAACGCGATGAAACCAATCGGCTCAGGACCAAATTCTTGAAAGAAACCGTAAAAGGGCCGATTGATGAGCTGCATGAAAAATATAAAGGACACAAGCAAGCCAATGCTTTTTTGAAGAGAATCCAAAAATATATTTTGGACAATGTTGAAGAGTTTTTGCCGGCAACCGAAAATAATACCCCTGCTGATGGAGAAGATCCTCTGAGCGCTATTTTATCAAAAATCAAGCAACCAGAGGAAGACAAATACGCCAAATTTAAGGTTAATGTCATTGTGAAAAACGAACCCGGTGCCGGCGCGCCGATTATTCATCTTGATCACCCAACCCAAGGCAATTTGGTCGGTAAGGTTGAGAGAATCCAACAATATGGTGCTTTGTTGACCGACTTTACCTTGATTAAAGCCGGTGCTTTGCACCAAGCCAACGGCGGTTTTTTACTAATTGACGCACATAAAATGTTAATGCAGCCTTTTGCTTGGGATTCTCTAAAACGTGCCATTGCCTCAAAACTTATTAAAATCGAGGCTCCGAGTGAGGAAACATCGTTTACAACCATATCATTAGATCCTCAGCCTATCCCATTGCGTGTTAAGATTATTTTGACCGGCGATGCCGAGTTATATGAAATCTTGAGTGAACGCGATCCTGATTTTTCGGACTATTTCAAAGTTGAGGCGGACTTTGGAATGTTGATGGACAGAACCGAGGAAAATGAGCTTGAATACGCCAAACTCATTGGTTCTTTATCCAAGAAAAAACATTTGCGCTCGCTTAATCGCCAAGCCGTGGCCAAGGTTATTGAGCATTCGTCTCGTTTGGCCGAAAGTTCGGAAAAACTGACAGCCCATATTTCTTCTATCGGTGATTTGCTACGCGAGGCTGACTATTGGGCCAGAAAATCAAAATCAAACCATATCGGCAAAAACCATATCGATCAGGCGATTGATGCGCAAATTTATCGCAACGGACGCATCAGAGATGTTATGCTTGAGCAAATTGATAAAGGCTCTATCCTTATTGATATTAAAGGCAAAAAAGTCGGGCAGATTAATGGCTTGGTGGTTTATAATTTTTCAAGAACAAGCTTTGGCAAACCATCAAGAATTACGGCTCAGGTGCGTATCGGCAAAGGAGAATTTGTCAATATCGAGCGCGAGGTTGAGATGAGCGGCCCGATACACTCTAAAGGTGTTTTGATTTTGGAGAGTTTGCTTGCTAATCGTTTTGCCAAATATACCCCGTTGTCTTTGCATGCTTCAATCGTGTTTGAGCAATCTTACGGCGGGGTAGACGGCGATAGCGCTTCCTCGACCGAATATTATTGCTTATTATCAGCAATTTCTAATATCCCGATTAAGCAAAGTATTGCCGTTACCGGCTCCATTAACCAGTTTGGCGAAATTCAGCCCATCGGCGGTGTTAACGAAAAAGTAGAGGGATTCTTTGATGTGTGCGCACATCAAGGTCTGACCGGCGAACAAGGAGTTATTATCCCAAGGACCAATGTGGCCGATTTGATGCTTAGAGAAGATGTTTTGCAAGCGGTGGAGGAAGGCAAATTCCATGTTTATGCCGTGGATACGGTGGATGATGGTATTGAAATTTTGACCGGAATTAAAGCCGGAAAAGCCGACAAAAAAGGAAACTTCCCTAAGGGTTCGGTTAACTATGCCGTGCAACAAGGCTTAAATAACTTCTATAAGTGCTATGCCAAATATGCCAAAGAAACTCACGGTTGTTTGGGAAAATAAGTACTAAATTTTTAGCTGATAGCCGCCCTCTGAGGTTAGAATCAGCTGAGCCGAAGTATCGTCGTGCTCAACCTTTTGGCGCAGACGATAAATATGGGTTTCGACCGTGTGGGTGGCAACATCGGCAACATAGCCCCAAACCTCTTGCATTAAGTCTTGTTTGCCAACAATCTTATCTTTGTTTTTGTATAAATACTTGATTATCGAAACTTCTTTTTCGGTTAGTTTGGTGGTTTCGTTATTGCGCAAGTTCAAAATCTCTTTGCGGGTGGGGTATAAAACATAGCCATTAAACTCCAGCACTCCTTCGGCAGAGTTCTCAAATTTATTTATCGATGCTTTAAGGTTGTCCAAAAACAAGCTTAAGCTAAATGGTTTGCTGATATTATATACTTTTGAATTATCGCTTTCTTCGGCGGATGATAAAAAAATCAGCGGAGCTTTAAGGCCTTTTTGGAGCAGGTCCTCCAATTTTTTTATATTTTCATCAACCACTATAATATCGGCCGAATCCGCCCCGTCGGTCAAAATATTAAACTCGGGGGCTTGATGCTCTATTTGGCTTAAGATGTCGGTTTTAAAAGTTTCGTTATCGGATATAAAAAGCATATTAGGCATTTAGAAATTTACTCCCAGACCTGTTACGATGCTGTAACCTTGCTTGTCTTCATTGGCAAAATCATAGTCGCCATAGGCCGCGGCAAGGTAGATATCAATATATTTATTAAACTGATATTGATTGGAAAAGGCAACTATTTTGTTGCGGTTTTTAGAGTTTTTGGCTTTGCTGTCAAAATAACTCAATGACGAGGCAAATGGCCCTATCTCATAGCCAACTCCAATATTCCAGGCATAGCCTTCGCGGTAGGCATCAAAATCAAGCGGCAAATTTGCTTTGGGTGATGATTTGTCATCGCCGTCAATATAGGTTTTGCGAAAACCACCGCCCAAACTCCAGTTGCCGCGGCTTAGTTTAAGAGAGCTTGAATATTCCTTGTCGTTGCCATGATATTGAGCATATCCAAAAGATATTTGACTTGAAAAATAGCCCCAATCATGATCGTTGTAAACGGCACCGACAAAACCGTCTGTATGGGCATAAGAGGCTTTTTTGTTGATAAGACCGCGGCGGTTGTAACTGTCTGGCATATAAGAAAAACCAATGGCGGTGCCGAAAATCTCGGGCGAGATATAGTTTAGTTTGGGGGCAACGCCGTCGGTGTTGATATCGGTTGAATTAAGCGTGGCAAATTTGGTTTCTTTGGAATCGCGCTGCCAGTTGGGATTAGTTATAAAATCAACGATATCGTTGTTGCTGGCAAAGGCTCCCGTCATCGGGGCAGCGTTGTGAAAAAGAGCGGCAACGTTGAAAGTTTGCCCCAGCATAATCTGGCCATAAGCAGAATCAAACACGCCATAGACCTCTTCGCCCCAACGCCCTTGATTATAAGATTGTAGTTCGCGGTTGATGCCGCCGTTAAGGGTAAAATTAAGCGAAGCAGATGTTTTGTTGTCAAAAGCATATTCGGCATAAGCCGAGATATAGCCCCGACCAATGCCGGTATTGTGGGGCGAGGTATCGGAATAACCATAAAGGCCCATAGCCTGACCCTCGATATCATAGCTTATTTCACCGGCCAAGGCCGCACCGGAAAAACTCAAAAGTCCCATAATGATGGTAAATTTTTTCATTTTATGCTCCAAACTAAACGGGCTAAGCCTTAGTTTAAGCAAAGATTTGAGGGTGTCAACACATTTATCATTGGCAAACAAATCAATCGCTTTTATAATAAGGGCGATAACTGTTTTAAGGAGGCGTGGTTTTGGAAGAAAAAAAATTTAAATCAGGGTTGGCGGTTATGCGGGCGCAGCCTTTGCATATCGGCCATGTCAAACTTATCAAACGGATGCTTGATGAATGCGAAAAGGTAATTATCTTGCTGGGCTCGGTGCAAGAGCAAGGAACCGAGCGCAACCCTTATCCTTATACATTGCGCAAGCAGATGATCCAAAAAGTTTTTGCTCATGAGTTGGATAAAATTACGGTTTTGGGTATGTTTGACATCAACAACCCAACGCAATGGGGCGCTTTTGTTTTGGATTTTTTGCAAGAATCGCTGCCTGAACACCCAAGACCCGATGTCTATTATGCCGGAAGCGAATATGATGCCCAGTGGTTTAGAGATATTTTAGAAAATATCAGGATTGAAAACAGAATCGATTATTCTTTTCCTTATGTCTCAGGTTCGATGGTCAGAGATATGATAAAAATCGGCGATAACCGCTGGAAAGATTTTGTGCCTGATGAAATTCATCAGATGATTGAAGATTATAAAACATTGGCAAAAGGAGTGGCTTAAAATGCAGATTGTTTGGAAAAATTTGGTTGACGGAATCAAAAATTTTTGCCGACACAACGGTTTTGACGAGGTGGTGTTGGGCCTTTCGGGCGGGCTTGATTCGGCTATGGTGGCGGTGGCGGCTAAAGAGGCAATGGGTGCTGAGAATGTTCACGCCATTATGATGAAAACCAAATATACTTCTGATTTGAGCCTTGAAATTGCATCAGAGATAGCCAAGATTAATGGGCTTGATTATAAAATTGATGATATCCAACATTTGATTGATGAAAATGTTGCTCATCTTGAAAATCTGTGGCAGGAAAAACCCAAAAATATTGTGATTGAAAATTTGCAAGCCCGCGAAAGAGGCAAATTGTTGATGGCCTATGCCAACCAATACAACTGTTTGCTTCTTTCTTGCGGCAACAAGTCGGAGTTGGCAATGGGATATTGCACGCTTTATGGCGATACTTGCGGCGGCTTGGCGCCGATTGCCAATCTATATAAATCGGAGATTTTTGCGCTGGCAAAATGGCGCAACTCTTTGAGCAAGGTATTCCCCGACAAAGTTATTAGCCGGGCGCCATCTGCCGAGCTGGCAGAGGGGCAAAAAGACGAGGATACATTGCCGCCTTATGTGGTGTTGGACAAAATTTTGCGACTTTATATTGACTCTCATCAAACCAAAGCCCAAATTGTGGCCGAAGGGTTTGACGCGGTGATGGTGGAAGATGTTATTTCCCGCTATGAAAAGCAAGCGTTCAAACGGAGCCAAACCCCGCCGGCATTGAAGCTTTAGCTTGACAAAGCGGGAGAGTGCTGTTTATATTCCATACATAAAAATTAATTTCATATTTAATTAAAAATATATTATATGAATGACAAAGATTTATTTAGGATTATTGATGCCTGTCAGCCAACCAAGGCACAAATTAAAAAGTATTATGACCTTATCTCGGGAAAAGAAAAATCGCCGTTTGACCTTATCTTTATCAAAGACGGTCAGCAAATCATAACCCGAAGACTTAAAAAAGATTTGGGTGAAGTAATTGGCATTATCATTGATGATACGATTTTTTATGCCTATCAATTTTGTAATGAACTTGTAGGTAATGACGGTATAACAAGACAAGATGTTATCAATGCGGCCGCAAAGCGATTTCCTGATGCAAAAGTTCTGAAAAATAAAGATAAATATCATTATCAGAGCTTGAAAAAAATGCGGGAATCCTTGTTAAGCTGGCTAATAATCTTGACCTTTTGGGTTATAAATTTCCGTTTGTACATAGTCTTGTACTATTGATGGATGATATAAACCCTGATAAAATTGCTCACTATATATCTTTGAGAGATTGTTGGCACAAAGGGGTGGCAGATATAGCCTGGGCTATAAATAACGGAGCTACCTTTATTCTGATAAAACCAAAAGAGTAATCTTTACCCCCTAACGCTGATTTCAGCCTTAGGGGGTTGTTGTTTTGCTTAAACTTAAGATTAAATATCCAAGTTTACTACATTTAACGCATTGGCTTGGATGAACTCTTTGCGCGGCTCGACCACATCACCCATCAGGGTGGCAAAGGTTTCATCGGCCTCTTCCATGCGATCTATCTTGACTTGCAAGAGCGAGCGTGCCTCAGGATCAAGCGTGGTCTCCCACAACTGCTCGGGGTTCATTTCGCCCAATCCTTTGTAGCGCTGGATGGTAATACCTTTTTTGCCGGCGGCAATTACCGCATCAACAAAACTTACCGGACCGCTGATTTTCTTTTCCAGCCCTTGCTTGGAAACAAGGCTTGAGGTTTGGCAAAATGTATCATGCAAAACTTGTTGTATGGCCGCCAATGCCGGAACTTCTTGCATATCCAAAATATTGGCGCCGATGATGTGTTTTTCGGTAACACCACGCAAGGTGCGGCTGAATAAAATGCTGCCGTCTGACATCATTTCGGCTTTCCAGCCACGGTCATACTCCGCCTCAAGCTCGTCTAATCTTTGGGCTAAAGAATCAAGCTTTGGTTGTGGGTTGTCAGATGACAAAAACTCTTTGTCAAACAGGCCAAAAATCGCCATTTGTTCAATTATCTTTTCGGGTACATTCTTGCTCAAATTGGCAATCAGTCCGCGCGCTTTGCGGTTTTTCTCTACCAAATCGACCAAATCTTGCCCGGCAATCTGCTCGCCCGAGGACAAAACCAGAGCGGCATCCTCGCAACCACCGCGAATCAAATAATCGTCCATCTCACGCTCGTTTTTGATATACAAAATCGAGTTGCCTTTTTTGACCTTGTACAACGGCGGCTGAGCAATATAGACATAGCCACGCTCAATCAGCTCGGGCATTTGACGATAGAAGAATGTCAACAACAATGTGCGAATGTGGCTGCCATCGACATCGGCATCGGCCATAATGATGATTTTGTGATAGCGGCATTTGTCGGCATTGAAATCATCACGGCCAATACCAGTGCCAAGAGCTGTAATAATAGTGCCAATCTCGGCCGAGTTTAACATCTTGTCAAAACGCGCGCGTTCAACATTCAAAATCTTGCCTCTTAGGGGCATGATGGCCTGATTACGGCGATGACGCCCTTGTTTGGCCGAGCCGCCGGCCGAATCTCCCTCGACAATAAATACCTCAGACAAAGCCGGATCTTTTTCTTGGCAATCGGCCAATTTGCCGGGGAGCGAGGCAACATCCAAAACACCCTTGCGGCGAGTTAATTCTCTTGCTTTGCGGGCGGCCTCGCGAGCGGTGGCGGCCTCTACCACCTTGCCGACAATGATTTTGGCCTCATTGGGGTGCTCGTCAAACCACTCTTTGAGTTTGTCATTGACAATGTTTTCAACCACCGGTCTGACCTCGGATGAAACCAATTTGTCTTTGGTTTGGGACGAAAACTTAGGATCCGGCACCTTAACCGACAAAACACAGCTTAATCCCTCGCGCATATCGTCGCCGGAAAGGACAATCTTTTCTTTTTTCAACAAACCGTTTTCTTGAACATAGCTGTTGATACTGCGGGTTAACGCACCCCTGAAACCGGCTAAGTGCGTGCCACCGTCTTTTTGCGGAATATTGTTGGTGAAGCACAACATACTCTCGTTATAGGCATTGGTCCACTGCAGGGCAACCTCAACCGTAATATCGTCCTTTTCGCCGGCAAAGAAAATAACTTCTTCATGCAGGGGTGATTTGGACTTGTTTAAATGGTTGACAAAGGCTTTGAGGCCTCCTTCATAGTGAAAATCGACCTCTCTTGGCTCGGCACCGCGGTTGTCAATCAATTTTAGATAAACACCTGAGTTTAAGAAAGCCTTTTCCCTGATGGCGCGCTCCAAGGTCTCGAAATTGAATTCGGTCATGGTAAATGTCTCTGGCGAGGGCAAGAAAGTGACCTCGGTACCATGTTTGTCGCCGGCATCACCCACAACCTCCAAATGGCGGGTTACGTTGCCATGAGCAAACTCAGCAATATGCTCGTGCCCTTCGCGCCAAATACGCAGTTTGAGCCAGGTTGACAAGGCGTTTACTACCGACACGCCAACACCGTGCAAACCACCCGATACCTTGTAGGAGTTGTTATCAAACTTGCCGCCGGAGTGAAGCTCGGTCATAATGACCTCGGCCGCCGAAATCCCCTCTTCCTTGTGCATACCGACCGGAATGCCGCGGCCATTGTCACGGATGGTGGCAGAGCCGTCAGGGTTTAGGATAACCTCGGTCTTGTCGCAATAGCCGGCCAAAGCCTCGTCAATGGCATTGTCCAACACCTCGTAAATCATGTGATGAAGGCCCGAGCCGTCGTCGGTGTCGCCAATATACATACCGGGGCGTTTGCGTACGGCATCAAGCCCTTTTAAGACCTTAATCGAATCGGCGCCGTATTCTTGCTCTACGGCGTTTGTAACTTCTGAAACCATATTAATTATTTCCTCTTTTCATATACAAAAAATCTATTGCAGAATATAGAACATTTTGCCCGAAAAGCATAGCAAAATTTATGATTTTTCCTACATTTTGTGCATAAATTTTAAAGCTTCCGAAAAATCAGCTTTTTACTTTTTTAGTTTGTTTTGGACAAAATCTTTGTGGACAGCAAACCTATCCTTATGTTATAATATTTTTAAGGTTATGCTTTGGGAAAAACAAACAATGAAAACTTTCTTTTTTACTTTTGAAAAAGGGCTTGATGAAAAATACATTAATTGGACTAAAGAAGCCGTCCAAGACTTTATCAAATTGTTTCCTGAATATAAAGACAATTTTGCAATTAAAGAAGGCAATTTGCCTTATAAAAATATTGATACCTTAGAAACAATTGTAGAAATGAATAAGAACGTTTATCAAAAACGAGGCGATGTTTTTG
>CALXUO010000024.1 GCA_944391695.1 uncultured Alphaproteobacteria bacterium | reverse complement strand
GCCAAAAGGCTGGCATTATCAAAAGTCATCTCAGCATAAATATCCGTAACCTTATGCCCAACGATATCAGGATATAAAAATGAAATATCAATAAATGCTTTGTCATCTGAAGAGTTTATCTCTTTTATAGGTGTATTTTCAATATTAACAATTTCATCTATATCATCAGAACATAATTCTATTTTGTGGCAAAAATACCCGTCAAATTGTACAAATAAAAACTCTTCTCCGACATTTAATACAAAAGGTCCCATCCATCCTAATTTTTCTCTTTGCAAAACCGAAAGGCAGCTGTTTTCACTAAGTTGTGAAATATCCAAATCTATTTTTGTTGTTAAGATTTTATTCAAATTCTGATTTACAAGCCGTGCTTTAATATGACTAACAACCTCAATAGTACTTTGAGGAGAAAATTTGGAATATCTATTGCAAGAAGTAATCATTTTCATAAGGCTATTTTAAACTCTAAAAAGTCACAACAATAAAAGAGGCTTTAGACGGACGGTATTTCCCGTCATTGCAACATGAATACGCCAGGTTCTGCTGTTGCACCGATTTTCTGCACTTCAAAGCAAAACTCCTTTTTATATAAGATTTGTCCGTATATAAAAAACATATCAGATTGACAAATAATCTTTTTGATATGTAAACTCCGTTTTAGTGTGTAAATTAAATAAAGTCAATCTATAATTGTAAAGTCTAATTTTTATTTATCTTTCAAACGCTTTGGGCTTTTGTTGGTCCGAAGCGTTTTTTTGTTTGACATTTTGGGTATATGTTTGTAGATTATCAAGCGGAGAGATTGATTATCTCTCTGAGGTGTGGAAACCTCTCAAGAAGCGTATTTTGCAAATACGACAATTTTGCTTTAGCCTTCTGGTTTTTTATTGACCGGAAGGCGGCAAAATAGGCTTTTTTTAGGCTAATATGCCGCACTATCTTCTTGTAGTTTCCAACTTCCGGTCGCCCTTCATCAAGGCGTCTTTTTTATTTGTTTTTTGTAACAATAAAGGAAGTTGCCATGTTAACAACCAACTATAACTCCGCCATCGACTTGGTCTATCTTTGGTGTGACGATGCCGATATTTCTTGGCGTCAAAAAAGACTAAAATATCAATCTCAATCAGGGGCAATCGATTTTCAGGCCGCTCATCCAAGCCGCTTTCAAAGCCACGATGAGCTCAAATATTCTTTGCGCTCAGTAGCCAAATTTGCCCCGTGGATTAATCATATTTTTATCATAAGCGACAATCAAACCCCTTCTTGGCTTGATACATCAAACCCCAAAATAACCATGATAAAACATGATGATATCTTGCCAAAAGCCAATTTGCCGGTGTTTAACTCCATGGCAATTGAGACCGCCCTTGCCAATATCCAAGGCCTGTCTGAAAGGTTTTTATACGCCAATGACGATATGTTTTTTGGCTCGCCTTGCTCACCTGATTTTTTCTTCCAAAACGGCAAGGCAATTATAAGGATGAAGCCAGCCAAAAAGCGCAAAATCAAAACCTCGCAATATGCTCGTCATATCACCGCCATGCAGCAGTTGGCCGCCAAAGCCTGGGGACTAAAGTGCCATATGTTTCCGCATCACAATATTGATGCCTATTTTCGCTCGGACTATCAAAAAGCAATGGAATTTTTCAAAGAGCTAAGGGACAAAACCGCCCGCCAGCGTTTCCGCGAGGAAGAGGCACTTCAAAGGGTGATTGTTGATTACTATATGTTATCCCACCATCACGCCATTGCCAAAGAGGTGCGGGATGTTGATGTTTGGCTCCCTTTTTTGCAAAAGCTAAAGCAGATGTTTCTAAAAGAAAAACATCCTGATTCTTTTTGTACCAATATCAATTCGTTCAAAGGATTTGATAAATTGCTTAATTTAAGGCCGCCGCTTTTTTGCCTCAATGATACCGAGAAAGTATCCGGTCTCAAGGTTGATATTCCATCATTTTTGGCATCCCTTTTCCCTGATAAGTGCGAATTTGAAAAATAAGCTCTTTCAAAAAAATCACCCCCGATAATTGCGGGGGTGAACAATTGCTAAAAAAGTATTAGGCCGCTTTTTTAAGCATAACCTCAGGCGCCTCAATTCCCAACAGATAAAGCAGCTTGACCAAAATATCGCGCACCAACTTGGCCAAGGAAAGTCTGGATTGCGCCATCTCTGTTGTCTCTGCCGTCATAATCGGCGCCGCGTTATAAAAGCTTGAGAACACCTGCGCCAAAGTATAAGCATAATCAGTGATAATGCTTGGCTCTTTTTCTGCATGCGCGCGCATAACCGCGGCATTAAGTTGGGCAATTTTTAGCGCCAAATCGCGCTCGTCTTTGGTGGTGATAATGATATCGCCGGGGGTCAAACCTTTGTCTTTGGCCTTGCGCAAGATAGAGTTTATTCTGGCAACCGCATATTGAATATAAGGCCCGGTCTTGCCCTCAAATTTGGCAAAATCCTCCAGTTCGAACACATAGCCCGAGGCAATGTTGTTTTTCAAATCTTGGAATTTGATTGCCGCCATGGCGATTTGCTCCACCATTTTTTCAATTTCTTTTTCGCCATAGCCCTCGACCTCACCCGGTGCCGGCAAAGATTCTCTAACCTTGTCCTTGGAGATTTTAATCAAATCTTCCAAATTCATCACACCGCCGTCGCGGGTTTTAAAAGGCTTGCCGTCAGCGCCGTTTACGGTGCCAAAACCAATATGCAATAATTTGACCTTAGGTGCCAGATTAAGCTTTTCGGCCACTTCAAAAACCTGCTCAAAGTGCAGTGCTTGGCGTTTATCCACCACATAGATAATTTCTTGTGCTTTTAGGTCATCATAGCGCATTTTTATCGTTGCAATATCGGTCAACTGATAGCCAAACCCGCCGTCACTCTTAACCAAAATAACCGGCGGCTTTTGGCCTTTGGTCTCGTCCAACCTGATAATGACTGCCCCGTCATCAACCTCGGAAACACCTTCCTCATGAGCCAGTTTGACTACTTCTTTACATGCCTCGTGGGCATCGCTTTCGCCCAGCCACAAGTCAAAATGCGCATCAAGCTCATGATATATTTTCTTCACATCATCAACCGATACTTTGCGCAAATGCTGCCATGCCTTATAAAACTCCGGCACTTTGTCTTGAATTTTGGTGGTGATGATACGCGCGTCTTCTTTGTCGCTTTCGTTCTCTTTGCAACGGATGTTGGCTTGTTTGTAAAGGGCGGATATCTGCTTGATATCATAGCTTTCCACCTTGTCCAAATTGCCGTCTTGCTTGATAATCTCGGCCAAAATCATTCCCATCGGCGTACCCCAGTCGCCAAAATGCACATCAGAGATTACTTCGTTGCCGACCAAAATCTCGATTCGCCTGATTGCCTCGCCCACCACGGCCGAGCGCAAATGCCCCACATGCAACGCCTTTGCCACATTAGGCCCGCCAAAATCCATCACGATTTTGTGTATGTTTTCGTCTTTGGCAATGCCCAGCCTATCGTCATTGGCCATATCTTGCATATTCTGGGCAATAAATTCATCAGCCAAACTAAGGTTCAAAAATCCCGGACCGTCAACCGATACTTTGGCAAAATCTTTATCATTTTTCAGTTTTTCGGCAATAAGGCTGGCAATCTCGCGCGGATTTTTGCGCTCACTTTTGGCCAAAGCCAAAGCACCGTTGCATTGAAAATCGCTCAGATCCGGTCTGTCAGATACTTTAACACTCGCAAATTTATTATCCAAGCCAAGCTCGGCAAAGGTGCTGGCAATTTTTTTATTAACGGCATTTTCCAAAGACAAAGACATAATTTTATTTTCCTTTATTTTTCACATTTGAAATAATAGTGGTTGGGGACCAAAAGACGGCAAGAAAACACCGTTTCTTTTACCGGAGTGGCATGAGTTCCGGTCTGGTATTTTTTACACTCGTTATCGGCCAAAGCCTTAACTTCTTCATAAGAGGTATAGAGCTTGTTATAGCAAACTGCCGGTTGTTTAGGGGTTGATTTTCCGACATAAAAAACTCCCTCATCAGCACGTCCGGCCTCGCGCCTCCGGTCAACAAAAGGCCCAAACTGCGAGCAGGCGTTTAACAAAGCCGTCATCACCAAAAGATTTATAATTTTTAGCCTGGACAATTAAACAAAACTCCTTATACTCTTAAACCAAACATTTCATAAACTATAACAAGAAGATAAAAAATGCAAGCAAACAAATATATTGGGGACGATGCTTTTATCAAAATGCTGGAGCACTACAATTGTCAAACACCGCTCGGTGTTATCAAAATGCGCTTTGCCGGGGCGATTTGCTCGCCCAACCTCAAACTGCGCCCCACCGATGTCATATCTTCTTTTTGGCCCGAGGGCAGAGCCCCCAGACTAGAGACCAAAAATGAGGCCGATTTGTTTTTCAAATTTTTTATGGGTTTGTGGGACAATGTTTTTGATGATGTTAAACAAAACAAGGTTAAACTGCCGCCCTTAAAAGAAAAGGATATCAGCACCTATTGTCAAATCCGCTATGATGAAGTAGAGCAGGGTTATGTTGAGGGCTTTTTTGGCGGCGAGGAAAACTTAAAAATCTCCGGCTACATCGCCGAGATTGTCGATTCTTTGTCAGAGCTTGCTATTGTTTATCAAAAAATCGGTATCAAAGGAGAGGATACGTCGGCTGCCTGGGATGCCGTCAGGCATACCGACAAGGTAATTGAGCGTTCAATCTCGTTTATAATCGAGAATTCGGTTTTGCCTCGTATCGAAGATTTGAAACGTCAGGTAAACTAAAATTTTTGATTCTGGTTTACTTATTGTAAAAGCCAACTTTTTGCTTTGGAATTTTAACAAGGAGAATATAGCGGGTTTCATGCTATATACTGTTTGTGATAAACTCTCACTTTGGCAAAGCTTATTCCTTTTAATTTGTCAGCCCAAAACAAAAAAAGCCCTTGCATTTGACAAATGTAAGGACTCTAAAATTAAGATAAAATACGTCTTTTATTCACCGCCCAAGTAACCATTGATCTGCGAGATAAAATATTGGTTAAAAGCCTGAGGTGCGGTTATCATATCTTGTAAGCCCTCAATTTTTTGGTAACCTTGAACTTCACCGTTTGCAACATCTACCATTACTACTTCTAAGGGATTGCTAAGCCCATAGGTTTGGGCAAATCCGGCTGATGTGTCTTCGCCGTAGTTAATGGTGTACAAGGCATAGTAATTTAAGAAATTTTGGTTATACACTTCTTCTATCATCTCAATTGCCTGCGGACAAGTTGGGCAGGGTTGGTTGTCAAAAAAAACATAAATAGCTGATTGGGTCGGATTTTGAGCCTGAGCCTGAGCCGCTTGCTGTTGTTGTTGATTAACGGCTTGAAAATAATCCTCTTCGGCCTCGGTTTGTAAAATATTTTCTCCGTCTTGAGCAAAAGCCAAAGCGCAAATGGCCAAACAGCCTAAAATAAACGCAAAATATTTCATAACTTATATTCTCCTTTGATTGTTGATATCAAAAGAGAATATAAGCCCTTAAAAGATTGATTTAAACCAAGCAAAAAATTTTTTAAATCTTGGCGGTGGCTGATTTGAGCCAAGCGGCTTCGTCGGCTTCAAGATAGGGCGAAATCCTGTCATATACCGTTTGGTGATAGTCATTAAGCCAGGCAAGCTCTGCCGAAGAAAGCAAGGATTTATCTATCAGTCGTTGATCAAACGGAACTAATGTAAGCGGTTCAAAACCCAACATCGGGGAGATAAAATCGGTTTTAAGCTCTTTGATAAGCGCCAAATTCTCTAGTCTGATACCGTAGCTGCCTTCTTGATAGAAGCCCGGCTCAATTGAGGTTATCATGTCCTTTTTAAGTGGAGCAAGGCTTTTTAACGACAAAGACTGCGGTCCTTCGTGAACATTCAAAAAATGACCGACACCGTGACCCGTGCCGTGGGCATAGTCTTTGCCAAAGCGCCACAAAGCCGCGCGGGCAATGGTATCAAGCGCCAAACCTGGGGTTAGGGGCGGAAACATTGATGTGGCAACCGCAATGTGCGCTTTTAGCACCTCGGTATAGCTTGCGATAATCTCTGGAGATGGATTGCCCAAAGCAATGGTGCGAGTGACATCGGTGGTGCCGTCAAAATATTGGGCACCGGAATCAAGCAACAAGATTGTATCGTGGTTTAAGGGGTGATTACTTTCTTGCGAGGGCTGATAGTGGACAATCGCCCCGTTTTTGCCACAAGCGGCAATGGTTGCAAAACTCTCGGAATAGTAATTGTCGCCTTTTGACCTGATTTCGTGCAGTTTAGCTACAACACCAAGCTCATCGGTTGATTGCCAATTGTTATCAAGCCAATATAAGAATTTGCACAAGGCAACACCGTCGCGCAAGTGCGCCGCCCTGGAACCTGATAGCTCAATCTCGTTTTTAACCGCTTTCCAATCAGCAACCGGGTTGTTTAGGTTGACTACCCAGATTTTGCGCTCTTTCATCAGCGAATAGAGCTTGCGCGGGCAACGGTTAAAGCTAGAGCCGATGCGTTTACCTTTTAATCCGTCAAGCTCTTTTTCAAGCTTGGAAAAATCATCCAAAAACAAGCTGGTTGAACCATCGGCCAACACCAGAGCATAGGCCCTCAGCAAAGGAGTGTAGGATATGAGATCAGAGCGCAGGTTCAAAAGCCAGGAAACACAATCGCACTCGCACAATAAATAGCCGTCAAGCCGGTTTTCTTGGCAAAACTCGGTAAGATAAGAAATTTTTTCGTCAGAAGAAATACCGGCAAATTCTTCTTTAAGTTCAAAAATTTCAGATTCGTTTTTTAATATGCGTGAGCCAAGAAGATTGTTTTTATCCTCAACAAACTCAAAATTATCAAGCGCGCGTTTCCAATAATCCACCTCGGCAACGGAATGGCACCAAGGGTCATAGGCAATCTTGCAGGCATTTTTGATGTTGTCTTTGAGCCAGGTGCCGATGCTGTCGCGGGTGCAGACAACCTCAATATTTTTGCCCTGAGTTTGAGAGCGTGCCTGAACATCATAGCGGCCGTCAACCAGCAAAAAAGCCTTGTCGCGAAAAACAATCAAATTGCCAGCCGAACCCGAAAAACCACTTAGCTCCAAAACCTTGTTTTCCTGAGGCAGGACATCTTGGCCCAAAAACATATTGTTACGCGTGATAATATAAGCATCAAGTTTGTTTTTTATCAGTTGTTGTTGAAGTGAAGAAAGAGTTATCATTGTTTTTTAACCTTTTTTTGCATCAGCGCGGCGCGCCAGTTGTCATGAGAATAGAGTTTGATTAGCTCCAGGCCTTGGTTTGAGTGAGCGGAGATAACATCATCAACTTGGTTGTCGATAAATCCCGAAAGCACACAATAACCGCCATCCTTTAACGCTGAGGCAAGCTCTGGCGCAAAGGCAATCAACGGATTGGCCAATATATTGCTTAAAACCAAATCGCATGGGCCAAAAGATTGGATAACCTCACTTTGGTAGCCGTCGGCGGTAATGGCCTCAATGTGAGAGGACAAAGAGTTGGTGGCGGCGTTGGAGTTGGTAACGATTGTGGCCTCGTCGTCAATATCAGAGGCAAGAATTTGGGCTTTTGCCCAAAGTTTGGCCGCGCACAACGACAAAATGCCAGAGCCGGTGCCAATATCTAAAATATTTTTTGGGGCAAAGCCTTGGAGCTTAAGATCGCACAGCGCCTCAATACAACTGCGAGTGGTTTGATGATCGGAGCCAAAAGCAGTGGCGGCATAAATTTGCAAAGGAATCTTATCTGTCTTTGGGGGTGTTTGCTCATGAATGCCATAGATGCAAAAGCGCCCGACTTCGAAAGGTGCAAATTTTATAATATAGTCTTTTAGCCAGTTTTCGCTTTTAAGCGCGGTTACCTCATAAGGCGGAAGTGAAATCTCTAAGGATTTGGCAAACTCAAGCATCTTTGGCTCATCAAAAGAGCCGCCTGTATAACCGACATATTCGTCAAAGCCTTGAGAACGGTAGTTTTGCGAGGTTACCTCAAAAAACTCGGATAAAAAATCTTCAAAGACCGAGGATGGCTCTGATTGCGGATGAAATGTTACCTGCCAACAAGTTGAACTCATTATTTTTTATTTATCCCTTAAGTATTATAAAATTATTTACTAAATCGAGTTTATGATATAATAATTAAAAATAACTTTATGAAACCATAATTTTTAGTAAAGTGAAAGCTCATGAAAAATAAAATCGTTTGTCTCATTTTGTGTTCAATGTTGGCCGGATGTTTGCGAGCCGGAAGTTATGATCTTATTCCGGTTCGGAAAAAGATTTTTGATTCAATGACCGGCTATAGTGTTGATTTTGCCGATCAAAACGAGCAATATGTCTCAAGCAAAATAGAGCGAGAAAAAGGCTACACCTTAAACAAAGCCGCGACAGTCAGAAAAGGCGATCCGATTTTAAGCGACAAAGTTTTTAGCCGCAATATCTACACCACGGTGATATACAAGCCCAACAAGAAGGGTGTGTTGCAAAATCAAGCCTTCCCGATGAAACTGGACAACAGAAAAGAATACAAAATTTTGGGCTGGGTAACTATTGACGGGATTAAATATTCTCTGCTGGAAAGCAATTTGGAAGGCTATGTGTTTTTATTTGATCAAGACGGCAATTTTTATAAAAACGCCGGCTGGATAGATGATGGCGGGATATTAAAACTGCTTGACGAAGAGATATTTGTATATCCCTCAGGTCTTAAGATGCAAAATGTGGTATCAACCCGAGAAGAAAACGGCGGTATTAAACAAGGTTATGAGGTAAGATTTGACGGGGTCAAGCTGGATAGAGTATGGTTTGACTATATAGTATATGACAAAGCCGATGCTAATGATGTGCGTTTGGAAAGATTAAATTTTCCCAACAAACCCGGTTTGATAATGATTAACGGCAAAGGGCTTAGGATATTGAAAGCCGATGATGACAGTATCACTTATATGATACTCACGGACAGCGAATAGTGTCTATAGCCAAGACATAAATTAAAAACCGCCCATGATTGAGGCGGTTTTTAATTTAATTAACGATTTGTTTAAAAGTTTTATATATTAAGGTGGTGTGCGATAGTTTTAAGGTATATAAAAACCGATGATAAGCGAAGAAATTGTCCATATAAAAGGAATCCCCAAAAAATTGGTGGTATTTTTGCATGGCTATTGCGACAATGCCGAATATGTTGACCGGCATACAGCATTGCTGCAAGAAATCGACGATTTGGCTTTGCATATTCCGCAAGCACCATATACCAGCGAGATAGATGAGAACAAGCGCCAGTGGTATTCGATGCATCGTTTTGATCCTGACGACAAAAGACGCGAAACCAAATCCTGGGAAGAATTTATCGGCTTATATAATCAAATGACGGTGGGTCTTGAAGAGGCCAGGCAGTGCATTTTGGAATATGTTGATGATTTGTTGCTTGAATATGGTCTATCATACAATGACTTATTTTTATGCGGATTTTCTCAAGGGGCCATGTGCGCCATATATTCCGGTTTGATGTGTCCCTACAAAATGGCCGGAGTGATAAGTTTCAGCGGCATTTTGGCAGCCAAAGGATATGTTGCAAAACATTGTTATTCCAAGCCTGATTTTTTGCTTATTCACGGCAAAGACGACAATAAAGTAAGGTTTGATTCTTTGGGGTTTACCGAGCAGAGTTTGTTGGATTTAGGTTGCCGTGTTGAAAAATACATAACCGCAGAAAGCAAGCATGTCATAGCGGAAGAAGCAGTAGCTAAGGCCGGCGAATTTATAAAACAACGTCTCTAAATGAAAGACTGATAGGTTAAAAACCCGCCGTCTTCAAGCAAATTATTAGGTTTCATATCCAGATTTAGTTTAGAGGAAGACCCAAGATTGCGTTCCAAAATTTGTTGATAGTTTCCATAAGCTTTAATATAATTTGTTACCCAATCAGGAACAAGCCCCAAAATCTGCCAGGTATTGGGATTAATTCCCAAAAGATTTTGCAAAACAGGATCTTTGGTAGCAGTAAACGTGTCAATATTTTGCATATTAATATTTTCGGCCTGAGCCAGCTTAAGCGCATTTATTATCCAGCGAAAAGAGGTATTAAGCTCAGGATTATTGCCGGCAGAATAAGCTTTTATGGGAAGATAGGCAATATCCTCGGGCAAGATTTCGGCCGGTTGTTTGGCGCGGAAATTATTAACAAGCTCGGTAATAAAAATTTCGCTGCCGCTTATTAAGTCGCAGCGATTAAGGTAGAAAGCCTGTTTTGCGGCCTCCAAATCGGGCATTTCAAGCAATTTAAATCCGAGAGCATATTTAAGATTATAAGCCTTTAGAAAAACGGCGCTCGGAGAATTGCGCAAGACACAGACTTTTGCTTCTGTAAAATCGCGCATAGATGAGGCCTGAGTTATTGTGCGCGCGGCGAAAATCTGGCGATCAAAATAGATTGTATCGATAAGAAGAACCTGTTGCGTAATTTCCTGAGACGGCGTCAGCAAGGTATGCCCCAGCATAATGTCAATCTTGCCGGAGTTAAGAGCCTGGCCGATTTTTGAAGTCGGAACATTAAAAAGTTTTATTTTCTCAGCATCATCCAAAATGGCAGCGGCAAAAGCCTTGCAAATTTCCACATCCATTCCCTTAAGCCCGTCGTCATCTTTATAAGCAAGTTGAGGGTAATCAGGATTTATACCGCAAGAAACATATTGTTTGTCGCGGATACGAGCAAAATTATCACTGCCCCAAGCCAAGCAAGTCATAGAAGCAAAAAAAATGGTGAAAAATATAAGTTTAGTGTTCATTTTATTAACCATTTGTTGTTATGATAAACCCAAATCACTTTCTAGACTATAAGGTATTTTTTTATGAAAAGTAACATATTTTTGCAAGTTATCATAAGTTGTCTTGTTTGGCTGGCGATTATTCCCGCCCGAGCCGAAACTCTTTCTACTACAGAAGCGATTGATTTTGCCTCTACCAAAGGCGAAGAGCTGTTGATGACGTTTCAAGAGCCAGATTTGACCAAGCGGTATCAAAAGCTTGACGAAATGTTTTTGACTTATATTGATATTGACTATGTCAGTCGGTTTGTAGTGGGAAAATATTGGCCGCAGATGAGCGATGAACAAAAGCAAAGATATCGGGATATTTTTATAAAATACGGCCTCAGCTATTATAAAACCTTGCCGCTTGATTATGCCAAAAATTTGACTTATGAGATCAAAGGCGCGGAGGAGGACAACAAATTTGTCAATGTGGCGACCAATGTACATGTAACTTTATCTGAGCAAGAAGGGCAAGATGTAACCTTAATTTTCAGGCTTCATAAGGTTGGCGGCATGGTCAAAGCTGTAGATGTAAAAGTTGCCGAGAGCAGTCTGTTGTTGGCCTATCGCAGCAAATTTTATGAAATGATAGCCCAAAGTGATGGGGAGATAGAGTGGTTTTTGGAAGATTTGGGCGACTTGGCTGCTTCAATGGAAAAAAGTTTGAAAGAAGAGGCGTTAAAGCAACAAAATTCCCTTGAATTTGAAACAGAAAGCATATAATCTGACAAAAGTTTTGTCTGTTAATTGAAGATTGGTAATATTGATGAGTGATATTAAAGTTAGATTTGCTCCGAGTCCTACGGGATTTATGCATATCGGCAATACGCGCACGGCGGTGTTTAACTGGCTGTTGGCCAAAAAACTGGGCGGAAAGTTTCTGCTTAGAATCGATGACACCGATGTTGTGCGCTCCAAAAAAGAGTATGAAGATGCGATTTTGGATATTCTAAAATGGCTTGGGCTTAACTGGGACGAGGAGGCCAGGCAGTCGGCCAGGGTTGAAAGATACGACGAGGTTGTAGTCGAGCTAAAGGCAAAAGGGCGGATTTATCCCTGCTATGAAACTGCCGAAGAACTGGAGGTTATGCGCAAAAAACTTATGACACAAGGCAAACCGCCGATTTATGATCGCGGTGCTTTGAGGTTGAGCAAAGATGACATTGCCAAATATGAGGCTGAAGGCAGAAAACCGCACTATCGTTTTAAGCTGGAAGATGGTGTTATTGAGTGGAATGATATGGTCAGAGGCAAGACGCGCTATGAGGCGTCTAACCTGGCAGACCCGGTGATTATCAGGGAGGACGGAAGTTATTTGTATCATCTGCCGTCGGTAATAGATGATTTTGATTTTGGAATTACTCACATCATCAGGGGCGAGGATCATGTTACCAATACGGCAGCGCAAATCCAAATGTTTGAGGCCTTGGGCGGAAGGGTGCCTGAGTTTGCGCATTTACCGCTTTTAACCGGCAAAGAGGGCAAGCTTTCCAAACGATTGGGCTCGCTTGGGGTGAGAGAGTTGCGAGCTGATGGGGTTGAGAGCTTGGCAATATGCTCATTCTTGGCCAAACTTGGTACATCCGAGGCAATTGAGCCGTTTTATAGTTTGGAAGAGTTGGCAAAATCTTTGGATTTGGCAAAAATGGGACGTTCTCAGCCCAAGTTTGATGAAGAAGAGCTAAAGCTGTTTAATCACAAGTTTGTAAGAGGAATGCCTTATGATTTGGTCAAAGACCGGGTTGATGTCGATGAGCAGTTTTGGGAGGCGGTAAAAGGCAATCTCAACACCGTCAATGAGATTAAAGATTGGGAAAAAATTTGCCGTCAAGAGATAGAACCGGTTATTGAAGATTTGGATTTGACAAGCAAAGCGGCTGAGCTGCTGCCTCAAGAGCCGTGGGATGAAAACACCTACAATATTTGGATGAATGAAGTTAAGCAAAATACCGACAAAAAAGGCAAAGATTTGTTTCATCCGTTGCGCAAGGCTTTGACAGCGCAAGAAACCGGCCCGGAGCTAAAATTATTGTTGCCTTTGATTGGTAGGGCTAAGGCGTATAAACGCCTAAAAGGTATAAAGGCCTAGGAGAAATAAAGATGTATTTGTTCAACACGCTAAAAAAACGCAAAGATGAATTTGTCCCGATAGATGAAAGCAATGTCCGGATGTATGTTTGCGGGCCGACGGTTTATGACAGGGCGCATTTGGGCAATGCCAAAACACCGGTAGCCTTTGATGTGCTTTACAGAGTGTTGTGCAACAAATACGGCAAAGAGCATGTTACCTATGTTTCCAATATCACCGATGTTGATGACAAAATTTTGGATAAGCATAAAAAAACCGGAAAGCCCATTCGCGAAATTACCGAGCAGACTTACCAGTGGTATATTGATGATATGGCAAAGCTTAATATTTTGCCGCCCAATCATCGGCCGCGGGCAACAGAATATATTGATGAGATGATTGAGCTTGTCAAACTGTTGCTCAAAGAAGGCCATGCCTATGAGACCAATGGTCACGTGTTGTTTGATGTTGATTCAATGCCTGGTTATGGTTTTTTGTCTGGTAGGAGCATGAAAGAAATGTTGGCCGGTGCCAGGATTGAGGTGGCAGATTATAAAAAGAACCCGGCGGATTTTGTGTTGTGGAAACCATCGGATGCCGACCAGCCGGGGTGGAACAGCCCTTGGGGCTATGGCAGGCCGGGCTGGCATTTGGAGTGCTCGGCGATGAGTGCAAAATTGTTGGGCAACACGTTTGACATTCATGGCGGCGGGGCAGACTTAATTTTTCCGCATCACGAGAACGAGTGTGCGCAATCAATGTGTGCGCATCCGGGCGAAAAATTTGCCAATTATTGGGTGCATAGCGGAATGCTGATGGTCGACGGGGTCAAGATGTCGAAGTCATTGGGCAATTTTTATACCATTGACGAGGTGTTGGAAAAAGCTCCGGCCGAGGCGTTGCGTTTGTTGTTTTTGACCACGCACTACCACCAACCGTTTAACTTTACTTTTGAGGGATTGGAGGCGGCCAAGCAAACATTGGACAAATTTTATAATGCCTTGCTTAGGGTAAAAGATGTTGCGGCAAAAGCAGATGCAAGCGCCGACGAGAGGGTGGTTGGGGCATTGGAAGATGATTTGAACACACCGCTTGCTTTGAGCTATGTTCATGAGTTGGTTAATGCGCTAAATAAAGCCGAGGCCAAAGAAGAGAAGCAAGAGCTAAAGGGCAAATTGTTAAAATCGGCGGAGTTGCTTGGTATTTTGTGGCAAGACCCGCAAGAGTGGTTTAGGGGGGACAATGCCGATGAGGCGCAAGAAATAGAGGCTTTGATTGCCCAAAGAGCCGAGGCCAAGAAGAATAAGGACTATGCTTTGGCCGACGAAATCAGGAACAACCTCAAAAAAAGAGGGATTATTCTGGAGGATTCACCCCAAGGGACGACTTGGAAAAAGGCTTAAAAAAGTTTTATCGATTTAACTTTTTATTTACTCCTCTTGTGATAATATAAACTCGTGCGGAAGGATTATGCCGCACGAGTTTTTAGTACTAAAACCAATAAGGATACAACCAGGATGTTGTTGCAAGAATTGACACATCACCCGATATGGGATTGTAGGCTTTCTGCTATATATTTGGCAGAAGGTTTTGTTGTATCTAGAAAGCGAGGTGTCAGATGAGTAATATAACTCTCAACGCCTCTATCACCACTTTGCGTTCTTTGGCCGAAAATTTGGGCAATCAATATTCTATCATCACCACCAGGATTAACTTTACCGAGGGTTTGAGCGATATCTTAGAGACCGGGGCTGATGACCTGACCTTGGCCGATATGAACGAGGCCTCGGCCCAATACCTATCACTCCAAACCCGCCAGCAATTGGCCATCAATTCCCTTTCGCTTGCCTCAATGTCAGCCAGAAGTATCCTAAGCTTGTTCTATTAGACCAACACACAAGAATAAAGCACGGCAAAAAAGTGCATGATTGTGCCAACCAGCACAAACAAATGCCAAATGGCATGAGTGTATTTTTTGCTTTTCCACACATAAAACCCAATTCCCAAGGTATAACAAAGCCCGCCCAATATAAGAAATGTCAACCCCAAATCAGGCACGGCCGCCGCCAAAGAGCGCGAGGCAAACACAATCAGCCAGCCCATCAACAAATATAGCCCGATAGACCAAATTTTGGTACCATTGGCAGGTGTTGCCAGCTTTAGGACAGTACCGAGTATGGCCAATCCCCAAACAATACCAAATAATACCCAGCCGATAACCCCTCGCATACTCACCAACAAAAACGGTGTATAAGTCCCGGCAATCAGATAATAAATTGAGATATGATCAAACTTTTTCAAACGTTTTTTAACCTGTTCGTTTCTGATAGCATGATAAAGAGTTGAGGCAGTATAAAGCAAAATCATGCTCACCCCGAATATAACCGTTGATACCACTACCCAAGCATCGCCATAAATGGCCGAAAACACCGCCAGCAACACCAACCCGGCCACACTCAACCCAATGCCGGTGCCATGTATTATAGAGTTCCACAATTCTTCTTTGGGGGTATATTTAGTCAATACTGTCGAGTTCATTACATTCCTCCTTATCAGCATTAAAATTTACATCTCTCATATTATCTGTCAATAAGGCACTTTTTTGTTTTATAGTATGCTTGAGGAAACTATGAGCTGATAACCCAAAAATTATCTTGAAAAAAATATGATTAATGCTAAATTAACAAACGATAAATTTTAAATTAAGCCCGTGCGGGGGTGTCCGCACAAACTTTTATTCGAAAGGATGATTAATATGACAATTCGCGTCGGTATTAACGGATTTGGCCGTATCGGTCGTTTGGTTTTCCGTGCCGCTCAAAAAAGAAA
>CALXUO010000023.1 GCA_944391695.1 uncultured Alphaproteobacteria bacterium | reverse complement strand
AGAATAAGGACGGCTTCTAGCTTACTAGGCTCAAAAAAAGTTTTTTTCGCCAAGTGCGCGTCGGTCACTTGTTTTGTAATTTTTGTATCGGCGCTTTACATCGCCTCACAAAAATAACAAAACTACGCCTCTTGCGATAAAATCAACCGGAGCAGCGGTTGATTTTGTCCTCGAGCTGATCCGAACAGGCAGTCGCTGTTCTTGTCAAGGCAGCCAAAAGCCAATAAAAAAACCACCGCTTAGGGTGGTTTTTTTATTGGCTCCGGCTGCCTGATTCGAACAGGCGACCGATCGGTTAACAGCCGATTGCTCTACCGCTGAGCTAAGCCGGAATAATACGGTAAAATCTTTTGGAGGCCGGTACCGGAATTGAACCGATGTACAAGGATTTGCAGTCCTCTGCATGAGCCACTCTGCCAACCGGCCAATTAAATACCGTTCTCTCAATCGGTGTTTCTTATATATACAGAAATTTTTTCCTCAGTCAATAGATTTTTTTAAAAAAAAGTTTTTTTATCACAAATTTGTTATATGATGGCAAAAGTTATGGTTGTTGAAGGAGAAATTTTATGCAAATTGCCATCGCTGCTGATCATGGCGGCTTTGAATTAAAAGAGTTTTTGAAAGCTTATTATAAAAATAAGGTAATCGAGTTTGTCGATTTGGGTACTTACTCCGAAGAATCTTGCGATTATCCCTTGATCGCTGATAAAATGGCTGAGTATATCTTGGCTAAAAAAGCAGATGCGGGAGTGCTGATTTGCGGTACGGGAATCGGAATCTCAATCGCGGCAAACAGACATAAAGGAATTAGAGCGGCCCTTCTTTATTCTGAGCAGGTGGCTGCATTGGCCAGAGAACATAATGATGCAAATGTTGCAGTATTTGGTGCCAGAACACAAGATAAAAACGAAGTGGTAAAATATTTGGATATATTTCTTAATACCCCATTTTCAAACGGTGAAAGACATTGTAGAAGAATTGCTGAATTGGGATAGCTGAAGGAGAGCTCAGATGATGGATTTTAGAGAAAATTTACAGACAGAAGATAAGGAAATTTATGAACTGATACAAAAGGAACTTAAACGCCAACAAGAGCAAATAGAATTAATTGCCTCGGAAAATATTGTGTCAAAAGCGGTGTTGGAAGCTCAAGGTTCTATTCTAACCAATAAATATGCCGAAGGTTATCCAGGGAAAAGATATTATCATGGGTGCGAATTTGTTGATGAGGTGGAAACTTTGGCAATCGAGCGGGCGAAAAAATTGTTTGATGCTAAGTTTGCCAATGTTCAGCCGCATTCGGGATCTCAGGCCAATATGGCTGTATATTTGGCATTATTACAGCCGTTTGATACCATATTGGGAATGAGTCTTGATGCCGGCGGCCACCTAACCCACGGTGCCAAAGTTTCAATATCCGGAAAATGGCTGAAAGCAATAGCTTATGGCGTCGATGAAAAAACCGGACTTATTGCCTATGATGAGGTTGAAAAGTCGGCCAAAGAATATAAGCCTAAACTTATTATCGCCGGTGGTTCGGCTTATCCTAGGCAAATCAATTTTGCTAAGTTTAGAAAAATTGCCGATGAGGTTGGGGCTTATTTGATGGTGGATATGGCGCATTTTGCAGGTCTTGTGGCCGGTGGGGTGCATCCGAATCCGCTTAACTGGGCCGATGTGGTAACTACAACCACTCACAAAACTTTGCGCGGCCCCAGAGGCGGAATGATTTTGACTAATAATGAAGAGCTGGCTAAAAAAATTAACTCGGCGGTGTTTCCGGGAATACAAGGAGGCCCTTTGGAGCATGTGATTGCTGCCAAAGCGGTTTGCTTTAAGGAAGATTTGAGCGATGAATTTAAGGTTTATGCCAAGCAAGTGGTAAAAAATGCTTTTGTCTTGGGCGAAACTTTGAAAAAACGAGGTTTTGATTTGGTCTCGGGCGGAACCGATACGCATTTGTTGCTGGTGGATTTGAGGTCTAAAAAGGTTACGGGAAATATAGCGGCTGACGCTTTGGATAAGGCGCATATTACCTGCAACAAAAATGCTATTCCTTTTGATCCGATGCCGCCAAAAGTTACCTCGGGTATCAGGCTTGGAACTCCGGCCGGTACAACCAGAGGATTTGACGAAAAAGAATTTGAGGAAATCGGAAATATGATTGCCGATGTGATTGAGGCTATCGGATCTGACAATGAAGACAGAGTAATTGCGGAAACGGCCCAAAAGGCAGTTGCGTTGTGTCGGAGTTTTCCAATCTATGGTAAATAGATTTTGCGCCGTAAAAAAAGACGCAATCCTTAAAAATTAAAGGATTGCGTCTTAAAGAATTGGGTCTGGTCTTATAACTTTGTCGGGTAGTAGTCATCTGATATCCAACGGGAATAAGGATAACCTTCCATCGGAGTGGATGCTTCCCACAATGTTTTTATTCCTTTTTTGAGGACATAGTGTTGATCTGTTCCCCAACTGCTCCGCCATCTGTAACCACGGTCGTTTTCATAAAGATAGAACGAGGTGGTCGGTGTTTCGAAAATATAAAAATTTCTGGAGGCGGAGAAAAGGTATTTGCCATAGTGGTTGTAGAAAAGCGTTTCTCCTAATTGGCTACAGGGACAAATTAGTTGCCGATAACCGACATAGACCGTGTCAAAAACAAAGCCTGTTACGTTTTTTTGGGCTACAGGGTCATACAGATAATAGCCTTTGGCGTCTTTGGCCGGGGTTAGGCAAAGAGGCGTTGGGCCACCAAGAAAATACATTTTGGGTCGGCAAGATGATATAAGAGCAACTGCCACAAAAAGAACTAATAAAAGCTTCATACAGCATAATTTTTAAAAGTTAATAATATTTTGTTATGTTGTCGGAAATAGCATATTTTGCCCCGAAAGGCAAGAAAAATATATGTCATATTTTAAATAAAATATTTAGCTTTTGCGGTTATAATCGTGGTTAATATTTGGGATGAAAGGATGCAAAATGCAAAAGATAAGCGCAAAAGAGTTGTTGAATTTGCTTGAAACTAACAGCAAAGTTGAAGATTGCGAGATTGATAATGTGGTAACCGATAGCCGCAAAATCAAACAAGGTGATTTGTTTATTGCCATAAAAGGTGAAAAGTTTGACGGACACAGCTTTGTTAAGGAAGTGTTGGATAAAGGGGCTAATTTGGCGGTGGTTGATCATTATGTCGATGGTGCTTCTAAAGAAAGACAAATCGTGGTTGCCGATACATTGAAAGCTTATGGCAAAATTGCAACCTTTAATCGGCTGAAATTTAAGGGAAAAGTTATAGGTTTGACCGGAAGTTCGGGAAAAACCACCACCAAAGAAGAAATAAAATTTGCCTTGTCAATCTTTGGCAAGGTTTATGCCACGGACGGCAATTTTAATAATAATGTCGGGGTGCCGGCAACTCTTTGTGATATGGATATGACGGCTGATTTTGCCGTGATTGAAATGGGCATGAGTTCAAAGGGTGAGATTGAGGAGCTGACCGAATATGTAAGGCCGGATGTGGCAATTGTTACCAATGTGTATCCGATGCATATTGAGTTTTTTGATAGTTTGGAAGGAATTGCCGAGGCCAAAGCCGAGATTTTTAAAGGACTTAAAAAAGGAGGCCTGGCAATTATTAATGAAGATGCCAATTTTGCCAATGTATTGGAAAAAAGGGCTTTGGAAAACAAAGCGAGAGTGATAAAATTTGGCAAAGAGAATCACCCCAAAGTTGAGCTTAATTTGCAAGATGAAGGAGAACATAATTTTTATAACGCTTGGTGTGTGCTGACACTTATTAACGAGTTGGGCTTGGATGTGAAAAAAGCTGCCCAAAAATTGAGCGAGTTCGGGGCACTGCCGGGAAGAGGAGCAAAATATAAATTACGTTTACCCAAAGGGGGAGAGTATACGTTGATTGATGATAGCTATTCCGGACAGCCGGAGGCTATGAAAATTGCCATAAAAACCTTGAGTAAGTTGCCTTGTGTGGGACGGAAAATAGTAGTTTTGGGCAAAATGGCCGAGCTTGGCGAGATCTCTCAAACTCAGCATACGGAAATTGGAAAAACAGTGGCTCAAAGTGATGTCGATGTGGTAATCGGGGTTTGTGCGGAGATGAAAGATATGTTGGCACAAGTGCCTGATGCAAAAGAAAAGCATTATTTTGAAAATAAAGAGGGTTTGGATGAGTTTTTGTTAAATAAGTGCTTGCAAAATAATGATATTGTCCTTATAAAGGGGGCAAGATATTCTTCAAAAATGTATCAGGTAGCAGAAAGCCTGATAGAGAAGGGAAAATAAAAAATGAAATGTCCGTTTTGCGGCTGTAATGATACGCAAGTTAAAGATTCTAGAGAAACCGATGATGCAACGGCTATTCGGCGGCGTAGAGAATGTCCGGAATGTGGACAGAGGTTTACCACTTTTGAGCGTATACAACTGCGGGATTTGATGGTGGTGAAGAAAAACGGTGAAAGAGTGATGTTTGACCGTGATAAGCTGGCGCGCTCAATTTATTTGGCAGTGCGAAAACGCCCGATTGCCGCAGAAAGAGTAGAAAAAATCGTGAGCTCTATTCAAAGGCGGTTGGAAAGTACCGGTGAAACGGAGGTTACTTCCGTGCAAATCGGGGAATTGGTAATGGAGGCCTTGGCAAGGTTGGATCATGTGGCGTATATCAGGTTTGCTTCGGTTTACAGAGATTTTAGAGAACCTAAAGATTTTGAAGAATTTTTGGTAACGTTGGAACAAATGGCCAAGCCTAAGGGAGATGAATAGATATGGCTAAGTTTATTTCGGAAAAAATTAAAAAGAAATCGGCTGCGCGTTTGGCCGCCGTACAGGCTACATATATGATTGAGTACGGCCAGTTGTCGGTTGATGAGGTGATTAGAGATTTTGTTAATGGGGAAATCGGACGCTACGTGATTGAGGAAGAAAGCGACGGTTATGAGGTCTTGGAAAATATGGTCGAGATTGAGGAAATGGATAAAGACTATTTTACCAAACTGACCCGCGAAGTGCATAAAAATAAAGAACAATTGGAAAAATCGTTGGCCCATTTCTTGAAAGAAGGGTGGCAGTTTGATCATTTTGACGGGACATTGCGGGCGGTGCTTTTATGCGCCGCTTATGAGCTTGCCAATACAACCGATGTTGATGCGGCGGTTATCGTTAAAGAATATGTTGATTTGGCCTATGCTTTCTTTAATAAAAATGAGCCTAAGATGGTTAATGCTTTGCTTGATACAATTGCCAAGGCTGTACGCTAGGAAAAGAAAATGGCAAAATTGAAACTATTTGAATATCCACATCCGATTTTGAAAAAAAAGGCCGAAAAGGTTCAGAAAGTTGACGATGAGTTGCGTAAACTTCTGGATGATATGCTGGAGACAATGTATGCCTCTAACGGTTGTGGTTTGGCCGCACCACAGATTGGGGTTTCAAAAAGGATTGTGGTAATTGATATTGCTCATGAAGATGAGGAACCAAAGCCTTTGTATATGGTTAACCCAGAAATTGTTTGGCAATCGGAGGAAAAAGAAATCTCCGAGGAAGGATGTTTGTCAGTACCGGGGCAGAGAGCCGAGGTGGAAAGGCCTGCCGCCGTCAGAATAAAATATCTTGACTATGACGGTAAAGAGCAGGAATTGGAGGCTAATGATTTTTTAGCGGTTGCCGCGCAACATGAAATCGACCATTTGGACGGGGTGTTATATATAGATAAATTAAGCCGCCTTAAAAGGCAGATGCTTTTGAAAAAGCTGGAAAAATATCGTAAAGAGCACAATGCTTAAAGTGAAATTATAGCTTCTTTACCATTTTGGCAAAAGTAATGCCGCGTTCTTCAAAAATATCGCCTTCTTGATGATAGCCCATTTTTTCATAAAAGCCGATGACGTTTATCATGGCGTGCATGATGATATATTGAAAACCTGCTTTTTTGGCGCGTTTTTCGGCATAAGCTACCAGCTCGTGGCCGATACCTTCGCCTTGATATTTGCTATCTACCGCAACCTGCATCATGCGGATGCTCTTATCATCAAGGGGAATTAGCATCAGGCCGCCGATTAGCTTGTCGTCAAGATTGTTGATGCAACCAATATGAAGATAGTTTACCTCTTTATCGCGATGAGAATCCAAAAATTTAAGCCCCAAAGGCTCCAGCAAAACTTTGTAACGCAGCTCGACAAGCTGTTCGTAGCGGTTGGAACCAAAGTCAATATCTATCATCTTTCTCATGGCTTTTCTCCCCAATAATATTTTTTATATTATGCCTCGTTTATGTAACTTAGTCAATCATTATGCCAAAAACAATGCTTGCGTATTTTTAATTTTCGGTTATTTTGTGAGATAATATAAACAAACAGCACTTAAGAAAGATTTAATAAAAATGAATAACCACCAGATTGAGTTAATCAGAAATTTTGCCATTATTGCTCATATCGATCATGGAAAATCTACCTTGGCTGACAGGTTAATCGAGATGTGCGGCGGATTGGAAAAACGCGAGATGACAGAGCAGGTATTGGATAATATGGATATTGAAAGAGAGCGCGGTATTACCATCAAAGCGCAAACAGTTAGGCTTAACTACAAGGCAAAAGACGGCAAGACATATCAGCTTAATTTGATTGATACACCGGGGCATGTCGATTTTTCTTATGAAGTATCGCGCTCCTTGGCGTCTTGCGAAGGATCTATTTTGGTGGTCGATGCAACTCAGGGAGTGGAGGCTCAGACTTTGGCCAATGTCTATTTGGCAATTGATAATAACCACGAAATTATTCCAGTCTTAAACAAAGTCGACTTGCCTTCGGCCGATGTGGCAAGAGTTAAGCAACAGATTGAAGATGTGATTGGCCTTAATACAAGTGATGCGGTTGAAACATCAGGTAAAACAGGGGTGGGGGTTGATAATCTTTTGGAGGCAATTGTGAAAAAACTGCCGGCACCAAAAGGTGATGAAAATGCACCCTTAAAAGCACTTTTGATTGATAGTTGGTATGATAGTTATTTGGGCGTGATTATTTTGGTGAGAATCCATGATGGAGTTTTGCGCAAAAAAACACAAATCCGCATGATGTCAAATAATGCTACTTATTTGGTGGAGAAAGTTGGCATATTTTCTCCAAAAATGACAGATGTGGAGGCTTTGTATCCAGGCGAGGTCGGATTTATTACCGCTAGTATTAAAAGTGTGGGTGATTGCAGAGTGGGCGATACTATTACTGACAATAAACGCCCGTGTGATGAGCCACTTCAAGGATTTAAGTCGTCGGTTCCGGTGGTGTTTTGCTCTATATTTCCGGTCGATTCAAGCCAATATGAGGCGTTAAAAGATGCTTTGGCCAAGTTGAAACTTAATGATGCCAGCATTGATTATCAAAACGAAAATTCGGCTGCTTTGGGGCTTGGTTTTAGGTGCGGATTTTTGGGCCTCTTGCATATGGAAATCATTCAGGAGCGGTTGGGAAGAGAGTTTGATTTGGACTTGATTACGACAGCGCCGTCGGTTGCCTATAAGATACATTTGACCAACGGAGATAATATTCTGTTACACAATCCGGCCGATATGCCGGAGCCTACCAAAATAGAATCGATTGAGGAACCGATGGTTAAAGCAACTATTCTGGTGCCTGACACATATCTTGGGTCGGTATTAAAACTTTGTACCGAGCGCAGAGGCGAACAGCAAGAGCTTACTTATGTCGGATCTCGTGCTATGGTGGTTTATAAAATTCCCTTGAACGAAATTGTGTTTGATTTTTATGATCGCCTTAAATCAATTACCTCAGGGTATGCTAGTTTTGATTATGAGTTGGTTGGGTATCAAAAATCTGATTTGGTTAAGGTGCAAATCTTGATTAATGAGGAACCGGTGGATGCTTTGGCTTTTTTGTGCCACAAAACCGAGGCTGAAGGCAGAGGTCGCCAAATTTGTGAGAGATTGAAAGATTTAATTCCCAGACATTTGTTTAAAATTCCGATACAGGCTTGCATCGGTGGAAGAGTCGTGGCTAGAGAAACAATTTCGGCGTTGCGCAAAGACGTTACGGCAAAATGCTATGGTGGTGATGTTACACGTAAGCGCAAGTTGTTGGATAAGCAGAAAAAAGGCAAATTAAGAATGCGTCAGTTTGGTAAGGTGGAAGTGCCACAATCGGCGTTTATTGAGGCTTTGCGAATCGGAGATAATTAAATTTTAAAAAAAAGTGATAATAAAACAAAATCACACGTTGTATTTTTTGTTTTGATTAATATATTGGTAGTGTCGGGATCAAATCCGATATATATCATAAAAGCAAGGGGCAGGAATTCTTAAAAAACTTTTTCAAAAATTCCTGCCCCTTTATTTTAGTAGATTACTTTGGTGAGGTAAAGGCCGCAGGCCGGAGCGGTAGCCCCGGCTGAGGAACGGTTGCGGGCGTCGAGTATGCTCTTTATATCTTCTGGTTGGAGCTTTCCTTCGCCAACCAGCTTGAGGGTGCCGACCATATTTCTGACCTGATGGTGCAGAAATGATTTGGCCTCTGCGGTGAAGATGATTTCGTCAGCTTGTTGGTCGATATCAAGTTTATCAAGTGTTTTGACAGGCGATTTGGCCTGACAGGCTGCAGCGCGAAAAGAAGTAAAATCATGGTGTCCTATAAGATAGGAAGCACCTTGGCGCATCTTATCAACATCTAATTCAACCGGAACCCACCAAACCCGGTTTTGTAACAAAACCGAAGGGGCGCGGCGATTTAAGATACGATAGATATAGCCGCGGCCGACGGCTGAAAATCGAGCATGAAAATCAGATGAAACCGGCTCAACGTTTAGGACAACTACCGGTGCTTGCAATTGGCGTAAATTGGCATTAAAAGCATCTCTAATCTTCCAGGGCTCCATGTGGGTATCAAAGTCAATATGAGCAACCTGCCCCAAAGCATGGACGCCGGCATCGGTACGGCCGGCAGCGGCAACTTCCGTGTGAATGCCACTTAAGGTTTCTAAAACCGTTTCAAGGTATTCTTGAACCGAAGGGCCATCAAGTTGACGTTGCCAACCTAGAATATTGGTACCATCATACTCAAGAGTTAGTTTGTAGCGCATTAATGAGTCCTTGTAATAAAATTAAGGGGCATAAGGAAATATGCCCCTTAATAATCTGTTTGACAAGATATTTATTCGGCAGCCAGCTGTAAGCTGTTGCTAAAGTTAAGTGCATCTTGAACTTCCCAGATAACACGTAGGGCATCAAGAGCCTGCTCGCCTGATATACGCGGTGTTTCTTTGCCGAAAATGCAATTGGCAAAGTGATTGAGCTCGGATACAAGAGGCTGCGCTTGCATGATAAATAAATTTTCAACACTGCCTTTTAAGCCATAACGCATATTCTCGGGCAAATCGTTTTGATTGACATTGTGCATACGACCTTGCGAATGAACAGCAATGCTTTGATTGATGAAGTCCAAATCAATGTAGTTGTTGTCGGTGGTAACATTGAGGGTGCGAATCCTTGACTGAGTAATGCGCGAAGCGGTAAGAGTGGCCGTTGCGCCGTTGGCAAACTCTATCATGGCGGTTATATAATCTTTGCCGGAGGGCGATTTTTGAGAGCGAACCGCCGAGGCTTGAACATTGACTACCGGTGATTTTACCAAAGATAAAATAATCTCGGCATCGTGAATCATCAAATCCATGGCAACATCAACATCGGTAATGCGACCGGAAGCAGCCGACATACGACGTGCTTCAAGTGAGCATATTTTAGAAGTATCGTTTAAAATCTTGTGCAATTGCTCAATGGCCGGGTTAAACTGCTCAATATGGCCAACCAATAAGGTAACATTATTGCGTTTGGCAGCACTAATTAAACGCAAGCATTCTTCCTCGGTGGTGGCAAGCGGTTTTTCCATTAGGCAATGAATGCCACGATTTAAGAAAAACTCACCGACTTCGGCATGGGTTACGGAAGTGGTAACAACGCTTACCGCATCAACAGATGATGCAACTTCTTCTAAAGAAGAAAAAGCTTTGATGCCAAAAGTTTCAGCTGCGGTTTTGGCTGCTTCAGCACAAATATCATAGACGCCTACTAACTCAAAATTGGGCAATGCTTTATAGGTTCTTAAGTGATTTTTGCCCATCATTCCTGCGCCGATAACCGCAACTTTAATCGAATTTGTCATAATTTTTTACCTCGAGACTGTTTGTATAAAGTTTATTTTGGTTTACATATATCAATTATTTTGGTAAAAAGCTTTTAAATTCTTGTTACATATTGTTACAGACGCGAGGTATCTTTGATGATGAAAAGATGGGCTTATGTTTTAATGATATCGGCTGGTATGGCCTTGTTGACAGCTTGTACAACAGAAAAAAAATCTTTGGGAATCGCATTGCAAACCAATGATTTGGTCTTCAGCGGCAATCCGGAAGCAGTTCCCGATAAGGTAAATGTATATACAGCTATGGCTAGAGCTGCCAAATATAATGCAGATACTTCGGCGCAAAATATGTTTAAGAAAATTTATGCCGATAACTCGGAAACCCCGCAAAAGGTGGTTGAGGGGATTTTGGCAGCCGGACAGCCGCAGGATAAACTATATAATGCGGCGAAGGCTATGGATTTTGCTGATATTTATGCCATGAGTGTTTTGACCGATAATTTAAAATATGTTGAAAATGCCATGTATGCCAAATCGGCTCAGAATTTGAGCGTGGCGGCCATAAAATTGCACAGAGAGGAAATTTTTGCTCTTAAGCAAATAAAACAAATTGACAGGCTGATGAATCAACAGGGTAAGATTTTGAAAAAACTTAATGAAAGAAACCAAAGAGATGATTTGACCTTGCCGGAGATTAATTATCGTAAAAATTTGGAAGTAGCTTTGAATAATTTGGGAGAGATAAAAAAACAGCTTGAGCTTGTTAATTTGGAATATGCACAGCTTATCAAAACATCGGATAAAGATTTGAAACTTGAAGGCAAACGTTTTTATGAATTGGATGATTTTGACAAAGGTTATACACCGGATATTTTCCAAGATTCTGCTGTCAGCAATCGGCGGGAGTTTGCGTTGGCTAAGGAAAAATTGGGCGGTTTTAATGCTGCAAAAGCAAGACGCCAAGCCTATGTCGATTATCCGCCGGTGGCAAGGCTTGATATTAACGGGTTGGAAATTGAGGATACCAGGTATGAGGCAGAGCTGTTTAACAAGGCTAAAATTGTGACCTTTAATTTGCTTGAGGCTATAGAAAAATATCAGAAAGATCCGGCAGAGGAAAGACTAAAGCAAAAAGCTTTTGATGAATTGGCCGCTTTGGTTATGACTCAAGTGGAATTGGCATACAGATTGGTTGAGAAATCATCTTTTGATTTTGAGGCTAATCGGTTTGAAATTGTTGAAACCAAAAATGCCATAAAACAACTGAACAAAAAGAATAATTTGCCCGATTTTGAAAAAATAGATTTGTTAAATAAAGAAATTGAGCAGATAGCCTTGGAACAAAAAGAAGCGCAAATTTTGGCCGAACGTGCCGCCGCTTTGCGTAATTTGTATTTTTTGGCAGGTTTGTCGCCGTTTGATAAAAATATGTTAAAAGGTCGAATTAAAGACATTGAGGCGACTTTGCGCCAAGCATTTAATCAGGATATGGTTACAATGCTTTCGGCGGTTAAAGAACAAGAACGTTGGGATGACGGGGGTAATGCTTGGGCGCACAAGGATAATTGGTTGGAAGAGTTGATTGACGGGGAAAAGCAACCTTATAAAAAATCGGCTCCAAAACCTAAGTTAGCAAAGAAAAAACAGGCCGTTTTATCTGGAGCAAAAGGAAAGACAATGATGCAGCTTGGGGCATACACGGAAATGGATAATGCTATTGCCGATCAAAAACGAATAAGAGACGGGGTTGATGCGTTGAGAGAATATGATATGTTTATTGAAGATGCTGTGGTGAACGGCGCGGTATATCATCGTTTGATGGTCAAGCCCGAACGGGAAAACTTAATCGGATTATGTAATCAAGTAGTGGAAGCAGGGTTTGATTGTATTTTGAAATAAATTTGTTTGTAAAAAAATAAAATTTAGATTATGGTTTAAAAAAGAGTAATATAGTTTAGGAACCTTGATGGTTGATGATATTAAGCTTGATTATCTGCGTGAGCGGATTAAGGAAGAGCAAAAAAACTTCGATGAAGAATTGCAACGGGAAATTTCCGGAGGCCAAAGTTGGCATATGGTTTCCAAAGATATGGGAAGTGTTTCCAAGCCAGAGTTTGAGGATGAAACTCTACGCTTTGTAGGTAAAAATTTGGAAAACGGCAAATTCTCAGGTGAGAATTTGAAAGGAGCGAATTTTTCGGTAGCTAATTTGACTGGGGTCGATTTTTCGAATGCTGATTTGCGTGGGGTCGATTTTTCTGGCGCCAATTTGACCGATGCCAATTTGTCGGGGGCTGATTTGTCAGGCGCCATATTATCAGGAACGGTGCTTCATCATACCAATTTTACCAAAGCTAAAATGCACGGGGTTAAGTTGGTTGATGCCGATTTGGAAGATGCTATTTTAATCGATATTGATTTTGATGCAGTCGGGCTTGAGGAATTGCAGGCCTTGATTGAATATTTGGCCAAATATTATCCGCATAAACTGAATTTGCGCAAAATTAATTTGACAATGCTTAATTTGGCGGCAATTGATTTAACTCAGCTTGATTTGCGCGGGGTCGATTTTACTGGAGTTGATTTTACCGGAGTTAATATTACCGGACTTGATTTGAGTGAATGTAATATTACACCAGAACAGATTGCTCAAGCTTTGGGAAGAGTGCCGGGAAAAGAAGAATTGGCAAGAATAATGGCTCCCAAAAAGAAAAAAGGTAAAGGATATGGCGGCCTGGATATGACAGAATTGTTTTTGGGTAATGGTAAAGAATTTGGGGTACTTGATTTTCAAAAAGACAAAGGTATCAGTATCGAGACATTGTTAAAAGCTGGAAAAAAAGTTTTCGGCAAGGCTGAAAAACCAGAGGTTAAAGATAAAAAGGCTTTGGATGAAGCTAAAAGCGAACAGGAAATGCAAGTTAAATCTCACAATGAAGAATTGCGCCGCATGATTGAGGAAAGAAAACAAAAAGAGTTGGCAGCCAGAAAGGCTATGAAAGAAAATGTCGAAAAAGAACAGCAAAAAAATAAAAAAATAAAGACGAGGTTTATTCCGGTGAGAGATAGTCGAGGACGCTGATGGGGGATAATATATCCATAAATCAGGAAAAAAGCCGCGTGATAGCATTGGCTAATGCTGCCGCGGTTTTGTTGATTATATATTTTGGTTTTTGGGTGTTGTCAGGGATTTGTTTTGGTCTTTTGGAATTGATTATTGATGAGGAAATGTTTCGCTGCAATTGGAATGCTTTTTTGGGGCAGCCGTGGTATGTGTTCGAACTTTATGGAAATTGGTGGAAAATATTGCTAGAAAGCTACCGTGTAATGGAAGTAAATTATGTTTTGTTTGTACCGTTTATAATACCGCTAGTTATTATTGTTTCATGTGTATTGATATTGGTTCGTCTTAGGTATTCGTTTGGTTTGTGGTATGTGCTTAATCATCATTTTGCCAAGCTTAAAGATGTTGAGAAAATGGGGTTGAACAAAGGAAAGTTTTTGGTTTTGGGACGTCTGGAAAATCAAGTGCTTACGGTTGGTGATACGGAATCGGTTTTGTGTGTGGGAGAAATGGGAACTGGCAAAACTTCAAGTGTGGCAATACCCTCGGTGCTAAATTCTGATGATGCCTGTATTATTGCCGTTGATATGAGTGGATTGTTGCCAAAATACACGGCGGGGTATCGCGCAAAAAAGGGAAAAGTTTTTTACTATAATTGGGATTTAGCTGATGAACCGGAGAAGAAGTTGTTTTATCCCAGATGGAATCCTCTGGCAAAAGAAAATATGCCGGCAGAGGTTGAACAAAAACGAAAATATTTTGAAAGAATTGCCGGATATTTGGTTGATGCCGATGAAAAAGATAATTATTGGAATGTGGTGGTGAGATCTTTTATTGCTGCACTCTTGGAATACTGGACGGCAAAGATTGATCAGGCTAAGGCTAATGATTACTTTTTGGCAAAAATAGTCGAAAAATCAAGGCTTAGCCGCGAAGAAAAAGATATATTGCTTAGTTATTATGTTCATATGCCGGAAGCTTATGCCAAAAAAGCAATTGAAAATTTGCAAGATGATTTGCTGGATAAGGATAATTATCTGCCCATCGGAAGTTGGGGCGGGGTGCCGGAGCAGTGGATCGGTCATGATGTTTGTTTTGCCCTGATTACCGATTGGTTGATTGATAATTATCTGCTTTCGCGTGATGAGAAAGGTCAAGATTGGCGTACTTGGGGCGAGAATTTGCTAAAGGAAATCACGCTTTTTGATTATGGCAATTTGGCAGAGAGCGGGGTAAGACAATTTTTGTCGCTATCTTCAAAACAACGCCAAGTGGTGTTGACTTGCGCTATCAGACCGTTTCGCATATTTACCAATCAGGCAATTAGAGAAAGAACCAATGGTAATGATTTTAGCATAAAAAATATGCGGGGAATATATGATGAAAAGCAAAATTGTTATAAGCCGGTAACCGTGTATTCTTTGGCTAATACTCATGCTTCAAAAATACTTAACCAGATGTTTTTGGATGAGGTAATTTATTATAATTTGTATTTGGATAATGATAAACATGAAATGCCTCTTATATTGGTTTTGGATGATGTGGGACATAACCTTAAGCTTAAAAATCTGGCTGGACTAATTACAATAGGGCAAGCTAAAGGAATGTCGGCTTTGTTGCTATGTAATAGTTTGAGTTTGGTTGAAAACAGCTATAGTAAAGAAGAATTGGAAAATTTGGTGATTAATACAACTTATAAAATTATTAAGGCGCCAAATAATCGAAAATTGAGCAGGCAGTTGGACAAATTAGCGGTTTTTGCAACTAGATCAGTACAAATTCCTAAAAATAAAAGTATAGGATGGAAAAAAGGCGGAAAATATTTTGCTAATGCCTATTATTTTCATAAGTTGGCGCAAGATTTTAATTTGAATAAAAATTTGCAAATAGATACCAAAAATAATCAAATTGTATTGGCCGAGGGATATTATCATCGTCCGATTTTGGCGGATAATGTATTTTTTACGGAAGATGAACGCTATAAAAAATTGGCCGTCTTGGATGCCGATTATTGTGTGGAATCTGAAAAATTGCGCGTTAAAGATTCAATAATGCTTGAGACACCCAAAATATCTGAAGTATTTGGTCAAAAAGATTTGGGAGTTGAAGATCTGGTTGAACTTGATCAATACATGAATTTGGTGTTTGACGAGATGAAACTGGATATCAATACGGAAGAAAATTCGGCTAAGATTAAGGCAAAGGAAGCGGCATCGGTCAATCTTATTGAAAAAGAGATGAAAAAAAATAAAGAAAGTAAAAAAGATTGGTGGCTTCAGGAAGACGCTTTTGAGATGTATGAAAAAGAAGATAAAAATCCGTTTCGGATAAAAAAATAACTGTTATTTAATGATAAAGTCTGTTATTACTTGTTTGAGTATTTAAACGAATCGATAAATGACGGTAAATAATGGAAGAAACGCTGTTTTCATCGCAGGTAAAAAGGCCTTTGGCTGATAGATTGCGTCCCAAAACTTTGGAAGAAGTGGTGGGACAGAATCATGTTATCGGCAAAGATGCGCCGCTGGGGCGGATGTTGGCTGCGGGGAAGGTCGGCTCGTTTATTTTGTGGGGTCCTCCAGGGTGCGGCAAAACCACAATTGCTCGTTTAATTGCCGAAAATACCAAACTTTATTTTGAACAGATATCGGCAGTGTTTTCGGGGGTGGCCGATCTTAAAAGAGTTTTTCAATATGCACAAGAGAGGCGTGCCAATCAAGGTATGGGAACGCTTTTGTTTGTGGATGAAATTCATCGTTTTAACAAATCGCAACAGGATGGATTTTTGCCTTATGTCGAAGATGGAACAATTATTTTGGTGGGTGCCACAACTGAAAATCCGTCGTTTGAGCTTAATGCCGCTTTGTTGTCGAGATGCCAGGTGTTTGTGCTTAATCGCTTGAGCGAAGACGATTTTGAAGAGCTTTTGCAAAGAGCCGAAAGAGAAGTGGGACGTAAGCTTCCGGTTGATGAGGAAGCTAGAGAATTTATGAAAGCAACCGCCGATGGTGATGGACGTTATATCCTTAATCTGGCCGAAAGTGTGTGGAACTATGCCAAAGAAGGCGAGGTTTTTGATAAAGACAGCATTGTTAAAATTATTCGCTCGCGAGCGCCCATTTATGATAAGGGAAGAGACGGGCATTATAACCTGATTTCGGCGGTACATAAGTCGCTGCGCGGATCAGATGTTGATGCCGCACTTTATTGGGTGGCAAGAATGATAAAATCAGGTGAAGACCCTAAATATATTTTGCGCAGGTTGACCAGATTTGCCATAGAAGATGTTTCTTTGGCAGAGCCCGGCGCGGTGGTGCAGGCTATTGCCTGCTGGGACACCTATGAAAGGCTTGGCTCGCCGGAGGGGGATTTGGCGATTATGCAACTGACAGCTTATTTGGCGACGGCGCCCAAATCGGTCGGAGTATATAAGGCTATGCATGCGGCATTTGATTTGGCCAAAAAAACCGGCTCTTTGATGCCGCCGAAAAATATCTTAAACGCACCGACAAAGTTGATGAAACAACTTGGCTACAGTAATGGGTATGAGTACGATCCCGATTGTGAGGATGGTTTTTCGGGAGCAAATTATTTTCCGGATGGGATGAAAAGAGCTAAGCTTTATTATCCGGCGGACAGGGGATTTGAGCGCGAAATTAAAAAGAGAATCGAGTATTTTGATAAATTAAGAGCAGAAAAGCAAAAAGCTAAAAATAACAGTTAGGGTGTAAGCAGGGATTGAGAAATGACAGGGGTTGCAAGAATTAAAGTTAGGCCGGAGGATGACGGAATAAGGCTAAACCGCTGGTTTTTAAAATATTATCCCAATCTTCCTTTGGCAAGGTTGCAGAAATTGCTGCGCACCAAACAGATTAAAGTTGACGGCAAAAAGGCTGAGAGTGCGCTTAAACTGGCAAGCGGGCAAGAATTGAGAATTCCACCGATGGATGACAAACCGGCAGAGAAAAGCAACCAAGCGGTTTCTAGGAAAGATGAAGAACTGATTAAATCGTTGGTGATTTATAAAGATGAAAACATTATTGTGTTAAACAAACCATCGGGTTTGGCGGTGCAGGGCGGAACCAACACCTTGCATCATGTTGACGGGATGCTTGAGGCGTTGAAGTTTGAAAAAGAAGAGGCCCCCAAACTGGTGCATCGAATAGATAAAGAAACATCGGGTATTTTGGTGTTGGCCAGGGACAGAAAAAATGCCGAAATTTTGACAAGAGCTTTTAAGGAACGTGATTTGGATAAGACTTATTTGGCGTTGGTTAGAGGTTGCCCTAAAAAATTGAGCGGCGAAGTTAAAGCCAATTTGCTTAAAGTCGGCGAAAAAATGAAGGTTGATAATGAGGGCAAAAAAGCTCTTACCGAATATCGGGTTGTGGATATGGTTGGAAACAAATTTGCTTTGGTTGAGGCAAAACCTATGACCGGCAGAACGCATCAGATCAGAGCGCATTTGGAATATTTGGGGACACCGATTGTGGGTGATGACAAGTATTTTGGTGCGAAAAGAGAAAGAATTGGTGTATTGAAAGACAAATTATATTTGCATGCATACAAAATAGATTTATCAAGTATATATAAAAATCTGCGGATAACGGCGAAATTGCCAGATTATTTTGCAGAGGCTTTGACAACGTTGGGTTTAGAGATAGGAGATTAGAAATATGAGATTTATAAAAAAGACAGCTTCGATTATTGCCAGCTTGATTATTATTTTGGCAATCGGCGGGTTTGTGTTTGTGCGCAATTTTGATTTGAACCAATATAAGTCTTATATTGAAGACATTGTTAAAAGAGAAACCGGAAGAGAGCTTAAAATTAACGGCGAGGCGGAGCTTGGTATTTCTTTTGTGCCGACATTGGTGGTGAATGATGTGGAGTTTGCCAATGCTTCGTGGGCTAAAAATCCGCAAATGGTAAAATTGCAGAAGTTGGAGGTTAAAGTTGCAATTTTGCCGTTGTTGAAAGGGAGAATCGTGGTTGATAAATTGATTTTGGATAATCCCGAAATCTATTTGGAAACCTCGGCCGAGGGGCAGGGTAATTGGATGTTTGTTACGACCAAAACATCGGCAAATCTAAAAAAAGAAGCAGTATCAAAGGCTGAAAATACAGAAGTTAAAGATGCGACACCTTTGTTGGCGGCAGGGTTGGTGGCCAAGCAGGTTGAGCTGAAAGACGGCGTTGTGGCTTATTATGACGGTAAAACGGATAAAACAACACAGGTTGATATTAAAGACATAAATCTGGAAATTCCGTCACAAGACGAGGTTTTGACTTTGAGTATTGATGCGGTGGTGGATGGTAAGGAAGTATTTGTTAATTTGCAGGCCGATAATTTGGCAAGTATTCTAAATCTGGGAAAAGCCAGTTTTGATGCAGATATCAAAGCAATGGGCATAAATGCCGAGCTAAGAGGTGCGGTTGAAGATGCTTTGACTAGTCCGCGATATGCCGTGGAGGGGAATATCTATAATCCGGCGGGCAATTTTAATGCACCGGAGACAACACTTGAGATGCAAACAGACGGAACGGTTGATTTTGCCGATATTGTAATTAAAAATCTTAATGTCGCCACGAACATGGTTAAGGGCAATGTTCATGTTGACTGGAGCCAAAAAATTCCTTTTGTGCATGCAGATTTGAGTACGCAAGTATTTGATGTTAACAGTTTGGGCAACAATTCGGTGGTGGCTTTTGTGATGCCGTCGATAATTGCGGAAGCACAGGCTTTGGAGATGGTGCCAAATGACAAAGTGCCTTATGAATATTTGGTGTTTGTAAACGGTGAGGTTAACTTGCAGGCCGGTAAAATTGTTTTGGCTGATGATTTTGGTTTGAGTGATGTTGCGGTTGATGCCAAATTGCAAAACAAAGTTTTGAATATTGAAAAATTGGATTTGGGTATCGGTGGCGGAAATATAACGGCAACAGGCATGGTTAATGCTAATTCGCAGACAATGAAAATTAACCTGGCAAGCAATAATTTGAAGCTGCAAGATTTGCACAAATCTTTTGCAACGGGGCAAAACGGAAGCGTGCAGATTATAGCCGGCGGAAACTTGGAATTAGCGGTAAACCTGACGACAAAGGGAGCGACTTATCGCAAATTGTCGGAAAATGTTGAGGGGCAAGTTATTGCAATTGTAGACAAATCTGAAATCAAAACCGGAAAACTTGATTGGTTGGCCAGCAATATCTTTACCAATATTTTTCAGGCATTAAAAATTGATACTACCAAAAACACCAATATGGATGTTAATTGTGCGGTAGTGAGAAGTGATATCAAAGCAGGCAAGGCTGAGTTTCCGAACGGAATTGTGTTTGACGGCTCAAAATTGAAGGTGATGAGCAGCGGTAGCATAAATTTGGTTAATGACAAAATTGATTTTACGATTGAGCCGTCGTTAAACAAACTGGCGGACGGAAATGTTGCTCAGGCTTTGGCGTCATTTGTCAAGGTTGAGGGAACAATTGAAAATCCCAAAATCGGGATTGATCAAGATGCGGCAATAACAACTATTGTCGGCACGGTGGCCTCGGGCGGAGCTTATTTGGGTTCGGAGTTGTTATTGACCGGTGATGACAGTCCGTGCTACACGGCTTTGCAAGGGACAAAATATGCATCCAAGTTTCCTAAGCCGAGCGGGGTTATGGCTAGAACCAAAGATATTTATCAAGAAACCAACCAAGAGGCCAAAGATGCAGTTAAAGATTTGAACAAGGTGGCCAAAGATTTGTTCGGCAAACTTACTGATAGTTTAAAAAAGAGGGACTAAAGATGAAAAAAATATTGAATCAGGCAGTTAAGGAAATAGGTGAGCATCGTGAGGCGATAATTGCAAAGTTGTTGGAATTGGCAAGAACCGATTTGTTGTTTTTTTGGGGCGAAAATAAGGATTTGTTTTTGCGACAGGAAAAAAAATGGATGCCGATTTTGGACTGGGCCAGCCAAATTTTGAAAGCAAAACTGGAAAAAACCAACAAATTGGATGTGCCGGCGAATAAAGAAATGGCCGCGCCAATGGCCAAAATACTTAAGGATATGAGCGATAAAGAGCTTGCTTGTTATTATGCGGCAACGCTTAATATGCGCTCGGCTTTGTTGGCATTGGCGTTGGTTAAAGGAAGAATCAGTGCAGAAGAGGCTTGCGATTTGTCATATTTGGAGGAATTGTGGCAAAACGAAATGTGGGGCACTGATTTGGAGGCCAAAGAAAAACGTCAGGAGCGTTGTGAGGAACTGAAAGAAATTGAAAAATATCTAAAATCATGAGAGACGTGGTTATCAGAGTGAAAGGCAGAGTGCAGGGGGTCGGTTATCGGTACTGGGCTGTAGCCAAAGCTAAAGAAATAGGCGGAATATCGGGCTGGGTGCATAATGATTATGACGGCTCGGTGTTATTGCGCCTAAAAGGCGAAGATTGTAATGTCGATAAAATGATGCTTGCTTGCCAAAAAGGACCGTTGTGGGGCAAAGTTGACAGTTTGGAATTTGTTGTGGGACGGATAAGTTCTTTTTTGCCGGAAGTGGAAGACGGAATTTTTAAGAGGGTTTAAATTCGTTTGTCAGCGCTTGAGCAAAAGCGGGCAATCGGACAATTGGCACAATTGGGTTTTTGGGCTTTGCAGATATAGCGGCCAAATAAAACCAGCCAGTGATTAACGTGGCGTTTGTAGTCATCAGGTAATTTATTTAGATCGGCCTCGACCGAAAGAGGAGTTGTGCCGTCGCTTAAATCAAGCCGTTTGGCAAGGCGCAGAACATGAGTGTCAACTGCAACGGTTGGCTCGTTCCACCAAACATTGAGCAAGACATTGGCGGTCTTGCGGCCGACACCGGGCAGGTGCTCCAATGCATCGCGATTGTTGGGAACTTCGCCTTTGAAGTTGTCAACCAAAATTTGCGACAAAGCCATTATGTTTTTGGCTTTGTTGTTATAAAGGCCAATGGTTTTGATATAATCTTTTAGCCTGTCAATACCGAGAGAAAGCATTTTTTGCGGAGTATCGGCAATTTGAAAAAGCTCTTTCGTGGCTTTGTTGACGCCTTTATCGGTACTTTGGGCAGAAAGAACTATTGCCACCAAAAGAGTATAGGCATTGTGAAACTCAAGCTCGCTTTGGGGAGCAGGATCTTGGTTTTTGAAAACATCCAAAATTTGGCAAATCTCTTTGATATCTCTCATGCTTTGACACCTCCGGCACCGGCGGCTTTGGGCGCGTTTTCGTCTAATGGCCAACGTGGGCGCGGCCTAAAATCAAGGTCGTTGTACATTCCTTTTACGGCGCGCTCAACTCCGGCCCAGGCAATCATGACGCCGTTGTCGGTGCAAAGCGAGATGGGCGGAGCGCTGAAAATAAGCCCCTCGGTAGCGCACATTTGTTTTAGGTGTGAGCGCAAGTAGGTGTTTGCGGCAACTCCGCCGGCAACAACGACATCTAGGCCTTCAGGACAGGTGGTACGGAAAGTGAAAATAGCTTTTTTTAGCTTGTGAAGCAGGCAGTCCGTAACCGCTTTTTGGAAAGAGGCACAAATATCGGCCATGTCTTGTTTGCGTAAAATGGCGTGTTCGATAATGCCGTCTTCGGTATAGGATTCAATGATTTTGCGCACGGCCGTTTTGAGTCCGGAAAAAGATAAATTGCAATCAGGCGAATTGTATAATGGACGCGGCAGAACAAAACGGTTTTCATCGCCAAGGGTAGCCATCTTTTCGATCATGGGGCCGCCGGGATAACCAAGACCCAACATCTTGGCAACTTTGTCAAAAGCCTCGCCGGCGGCATCGTCAATGGTGGTGCCGAGACGAGTGAAGCGGCCGACATCGTGAACAATCAAAATTTGGCAATGTCCGCCCGAGGTCAAAAGCAAAAGATAGGGGTATTTGACATCAGATGTTAACCTTGCAGTCAGGGCGTGAGCTTCTAGGTGATTGACGGCAATAAAAGGTTTGTCCAAAGCCAGGGCAAGAGCTTTGCCGGCCATGACGCCAACCGTAACTCCGCCGATAAGCCCAGGGCCGGCGGCAGCGGCAACCGCGTCGATACTGAATGGTTGAAGAGAAGCTTTGCGGAAGGTTTCTTCAATAATTTCATCAATATGCTCCAGGTGGGCGCGGGCGGCAATCTCAGGCACAACGCCGCCAAAAGTTTTGTGCTCGGACTGAGTGAGAACCGTCGAACTTATGATTTCTTTTTTGTCATTGACAAGGGCGGCGGCAGTTTCGTCGCAGCTGCTTTCTATTCCAAGTACCAACATCGGCTTATCTTCTTAAAAACTAAAATGTTATTGCTTCTTTTTTCATATTGTATACACTATAAAAACAAGATTGCCAAGCGTTTATTATAACAAAGGGAGAGCTTGAGATGAGCAAAAAAGACGGAAAAGAGGATATTAAGCCCAGAACCGCAAAACATGGAACGGCCAAAAAAGTATCGGCTTTGGTGGTGTTGGCGGCAGTGGCAATATTGGGATATAAGTTGTGGGAGAATCCTAAATTGATTTATCAGCTCAAGGATATGATGACGCAGGCTGAGCAAAAAGAAGATGTTTATCAGACGCAAATTGATACTTTGCAACAACAGCTTAAGTTGTTGCAGGGGCAGTTGGCCGAGGTGGCAATTAAGGCTGAGAATCCGGATTTTTCGGCGATGAATAAACGAATCGATGATATTGAGCAGTTAAATATTAACACCATTAAGTCAAAAGCTAATGTCGACACGGTTTTGGGGCTGGTGGTGAGGATGGATAATGCCGAAGGCAAAATTGATGATTTGAGCAAGGTTACTGATAACGGCGCTTTGATTTTGACGGCGGCAATGTTGGTTAAAGACGCCGGGATGAGAGGCGGCAAATTTATTTATGAAGCAGAAGTGTTGAGTGAATTGGCGGCCGGTAATTATAAAATTGCCAAAGAAGTGGCCAGGTTGAACGAGATTGCAATGGTGGGAGTGCCAAGTTTGGATGAACTGCAAACGGAATTTGCCAAAGTTTATGTGGCAAAATATCCCGAAGCACCAAGTGAAGATGAAATACCGGCCAAAAACTGGAAAGAGCGAATCTACAAACAATTGCACAAGGTGGTTAGAATTGAGAAGAAAGAAGACGGAACGGAAGCAAAAGAAAATGAGTTTTCGGAAGAAGACAGAGCGTGGTCGGTGGTGAGAGATTTGGTTTTGGACAGTGAAATCTCAAAAGCAATAGCAATTATTGACAAGCCGTTGAACGCGCCGTTGCAAAAAGATGAAATGTTGGAAGAGTGGAAGAAAAAAGCTGAAATTTATCGGGATTTTTATGATGATATTGCAAGAATTTCGGCTAATGCTTTGGCGGTGATGAAAGTGAAATTTTTGCAAGGGAAAAATTAGAATTTAACTTTTTATTTACCAAAGAGATGTTAGTATAGACTCGTGCGGGAGAAGCTTACCGCACGAGTTTTTGTTAACAAAACTAAAGGATACAACCAGGATGTTGTTGCAAGAATTGACACATCGCCCGATAAGGGATTTTGAGCTTTCTGCTATTATGTCGGCAGAAGGTTTTGTTGTATCTGGAAAGCGAGGTGTGAGATGAGTGATATAACTCTCAACGCCTCAATGCGCAGCAATCTCTTGAGCCTAAAAAACATTGCCACCCAAATGGACAAGACGCAGCTTATTCTAGCAACCGGCAAAAAGGTAAATTCCGCTATCGACAATGCCTCAAGTTATTACCAAGCCCGTTCGCTCACCAACCGCGCGGCGGATTTGACAGCGCTTTTGGACAGTATGGGGCAAGGAATCCAAACCATCGAGGCGGCTAATCAAGGCATTGAACACGCCATTACCATGCTAGAGCAAGCCCAAGCTGTTGCCAATTCGGCCTTGGAGAGTGCAGATGAAATTGTCGCCCGTGTTGCAACCGAGGACGAATTGCGCCAAGCCATAGCAAGCGGCAAAGAAGGCTTGATTGTAATAACCCAAGATATAACCAACATATCTTCAAGCATAGAGCTAAAAGACGGACAGTCTTTGGTCGGAGCATCTTATTTGGATGAGAATGCGGCAGCCACCAAGCTGACGTTTGATTTTGATGTCGATAATGAGCAACATGGTATTATCGCCGGCAACAACTCTTTGATTGCCGGATTGGATATTGAGTTTAGCTCAACCTATAGCAAAGCTAATCCTTTTATTGCAGCAATTTATGCGGATGGGGTAAGCAATGTCAAAGTTCTAGATGTCAACTTAAATATTACCAGCAAGTCAACCGATGCGGGTTTTTATGGTGTGTTTGGGATTATGGCAAAGAACGGAGCGGAGATTGAGATATTAGGTGATAGTGATATCAACTTATTTGGTTACCGCGCTGAAGGGGTTTTTGCTTATGAAACATCACAAGTTGATATTAACGGACAGATAAATTTTGTTATTAATAATAAAAAGAGTCAAGTGGGAATATGGAGCCATACCCAATCTACGATTAATGTTAACTCAAGCGCAGTACTAAATCTTGAAAATCCAATAAATCTATATGCGGTAATAGTTGAAGCAAGCGTTGCTTTTATAAACATCCATGCCGGAGCATCTGTTTCAATGATTACAACAGGTGTAGGTGGTAATTTTTGGGGAATGTGGAATGAATATGGTCCTGAGACTTCAGAGTATGGAGAAGGTAACGGAATTTTGATTGAAAAAGGGGTTAATATTTCGGTTAAGGCAACGGCTGAAGGTATAGATTTCGGCGGGGTGGTAAGTAACGATTTATTCTTGGATCAAACCGGACAAAGTTTAGGTAATCCTGAAACTTATCCTGATAATATTTTGCAAACCGGAACGGCACAAACCTATCAGATTAAAACCGATACCGCAAATAAAGATGCTGATACTTTTAATAAAATCATCAAAGAATATGACAAGCTCTTGTCAGATTGCTCTTATCAAGGTATCAATTTGCTCAAAGGCGGCAACCTCAAGGTGGTTTTTGATGAAAACAGAACTCACGTCTTTAATGTCTTGGGGCAAGATATCACCAGCAAGGCGCTTAATATCAACGAGGCCTTGTGGCAAACCCAAGGCGATATTGAAGATGTCATCAACCAGCTCAACACCTCTATCACCACACTTCGTTCTTTGGCCGAAAATTTGGGCAACCAATATTCCATCATCACCACCAGGATTAATTTTACCGAGGGCTTAACCGATGTTTTAGAAACCGGAGCTGATGATTTGACGCTTGCCGATATGAACGAGGCCTCAGCCCAATATCTCTCGCTTGAGACCCGCCAACAGTTGGCGATTAATTCGCTTTCGCTGGCAGCGCAATCGGCGCAAAGCATTTTAAGCTTGTTCTAGTAAAAACGCCGTTTTGGGGAAATAGAAAAAATTCATGTACGCTTTAAGTACACTAGAATTTTGCGGATCCTAAAAAAATAAAATCCAAGAGAAGATGAATCTTTAAGATTTGTTTAGAAATGCGTGCTAGATTGAGGTAAATATTAAACCTTATTTTAGTGTTGCGGAAGAAATAAAATGTTGATCTATTTGTTAAACAGCCTTGGTCTTGGCGAATGGGAATGGAGCGTTTATGCTCGGTGTGTGGCGGCTTTTTTTGTTGCTTTGGTTATCGTTTTGGTAACAGGAAAGCGGGTAATCGAAATTTTGCATCATCATCAGATTAATGGTCAACCTATCAGAGAAGACGGTCCTAAGTCGCATCTCTTGACCAAAAAAGGTACGCCGACCATGGGCGGTATCTTGATTTTGGGTGCGGCAATAATTGCAATGCTGTTGTGCTGCAATTTGACCAATGTGTTTGTTTGGATTGGAATTGCCGTGTTGCTGATATTTGGTATGGTGGGGTTTGTTGATGATTATATTAAAGTGACCAAGCAGACATCGGCCGCATTGACTGCCAAAATGAAATTGTTGCTCCAATTTGTAACCGCGTTGGCGGCAATTTTGGTGGTTGCCAAATATACACCCGAAGAATATCGTTTTGTGCTTAATGTGCCTTATTTTGATTGGCAATTTAATTTGGGGTGGTGGTATGTGCCGTTTGCCATGATTGTTATTGCCGGGGCTTCCAACGGAGTTAATTTGAGCGATGGTTTGGACGGTTTGGCCGCCGGATTGCTGAGTACGGTGTTTGCCGTGTTTATGGTGGCAGCTTATCTCGGAGGAAGCGCTTTAGCTATTGCAACCAAAGCACCCCAGATACCTCAGGTTTTGGAAATGGCGGTTGCCATGGCCGCAGTGGTGGGCGCTTGTTTGGGATTTTTGTGGTTTAATGCCAAGCCGGCCCAAGTGTTTATGGGCGATACGGGCTCGCTTGCTTTGGGCGCATTTTTGGGACTGGTTGCGGTAATGCTGAAACAAGAAATTTTGTTGGCAGTGGCCGGCGGTGTGTTTGTGATGGAATCGTTGTCGGTGATGATACAGGTGGGTTGGTTTAAGGCAAGCGGCGGCAAAAGATTCTTTAAAATGGCGCCGATACATCATCATTTTGAGCAATTGGGCTGGGCCGAAACTAAGGTGGTGTTTAGATTTTGGCTTATAGGTATCGTTTTGGCAGTGGCGGCTTTGGCCTCGTTTTAACTAATTGGGAGCTGATAGATAAAATGCAATTGTCTTTTTCGCGCGGCAGCAGAAATTTAATAACTAATTGGTGGTGGCGGGTGGATAAATGGTTGTTGGCGGCGGTGTTCTTTTTGCTGTCTTGTGGAGTGGTTATGAGTTTGTCGGCATCTCCGGCCGTGGCACAACGATTGGAAAGAGCTACTTATTATTTCGTTTTTAGGCATGCTTTTTATGCTTGTTTGGCGGCGGGAGTGGTGGTCGTTTTTTCAATGCTTGATATAAAATCTATCAGACGATTGGCAATATTGGGTTATGTAATCGTTTTGCTTTTGTTGGTGGCAACTTTGATATTCGGTGTGGATGTTAAGGGTGCCAGAAGATGGCTTAATCTTGGAGTGCAAATTCAACCATCGGAATTACTGAAACCTATGTTTATCGTGTTTACCGCCTGGCTGTTTGAAATGCAAAGACGATATAAAAATTTTCCCGGTGTGTGGATTAGTATAGCTTTGTGCGGACTAACCTGTTTGTTGCTCTTGAGGCAGCCCGATTATGGCATGACGTTTGTGGTGGCGGCAATTTGGTTCGTGCAGTTGTTTTTGGCCGGATTGCCTATTAAAAAATTGCTGGTTATAGGCTGTGGATTGATAATTTTGTTTGCAATTGCTTACTTGGCTCTGCCTCATGTGCAGATAAGAGTGGAGCAAATGCTTGAGGGTGTGTTCGGCAATGATCCATCGTATCAGGTCAAACGCTCGTTGGAGGCGTTTAAAAACGGGGGAATGTTCGGTGTTGGTGTCGGTGAGGGTATTGTTAAATGGCATATACCAGATGCTCATACCGATTTTATTTTTCCGGTGGCAGCCGAAGAATATGGAATGTTTTTTTGCTTGTTGATTGTGGCGGCCTACGGTATAGTCGTGGTGAGATCTATGTGGTTGTCGGGGCGTGATGATAATATGTTTATTGTGTTGTCGGTGTGTGGTTTGGCGGCAAGTTTTGGTTTGCAGGCTTTTGTTAATATGGCATCAACTTTGCAACTGGGACCAACCAAAGGTATGGCTTTGCCGTTGATTTCTTATGGCGGATCGTCTTTGGTGGGCGCGGCTATAGGTGTCGGAATTTTGTTGGCTTTGACCAGAAGAAATGTTCATGCGGAGGATAAAGATGAAGAAGCTTGACCTTAAAAAAACCATTGTCTTGACCGCAGGCGGAACCGGAGGACATGTCTATCCCGCCGATGCTCTGGCCGAGGAATTGGAAAACAGAGGTTATGAAGTTATACTGTTTACCGATAAAAGAGGTCTTAATAATTATAAGGGAAAATTGGGTCAAATCGAAAATAAAGCTATTTGCTCGGGAAGTGTGGTCGGAAAGTCGTGGTTGACGAAGATTGAAAGCTTGTTTAAAGTAGGAATGGGGGTTGTTCAGGCGGCTTGTTATCTTATCAAAAAAAAGCCTTGCTGTGTGGTCGGGTTTGGCGGGTATGCCTCTTTTCCGACAGCGGTGGCGGCGGTTTGCTTGAGAATTCCGCTGGTTGTTCATGAACAAAATTCGGTTATGAGCCGGACAAATCGTATTTTGGCTCGTTTTGCGGCAATGGTGGCTCAGAGTTTTCGGGATGTGAAAAATACGCCGGCAAATGCTAAAATAATCTTGAGCGGAATGCCGATACGCGCTAAAATTGCTGAGCTATATGCCCAAAATCTTAAAGCAGGAAAAAAAGGAGACAAATTTGTTTTGCTGGTAATCGGCGGTTCGCAGGGGGCAAAAGTTTTTGCCGAGATAGTGCCTAAGGCTATTGCCTTGATGAGTGAGATGGAACAAAACTCATTTGTGATTTATCAGCAATGTCGTAAGGGTGAGGAGGAATGTGTTGCCAAAGCCTATGACAATTTGAAAGCGAAAGTAACGGTGAGAAATTTCTTTGAAAATATGCCCGAGCTTTATCAAAAGGCCGATTTGATTATATCAAGAGCCGGAGCTTCGTCGGTTTATGAAATTGCTGCTGTCGGACTGCCTGCTGTTTTGGTACCGTTGCCAACGGCTGCTGATAATCATCAATATTATAATGCCAAAGAATTTGAAACAGAAGGGGCGGGTATTGTTGTGCAACAAACCGAATTTACGCCGCAAAAACTTAAAGAAGTACTTATAGATTTGGCAAACAATCCTCAAAAAATGAAAATAATGGCCGAAAAGGCAAAAAAAATTGCTATTGTTGATGCTGCAAAACGCTTGGCCGACGGAGTTGAAAGTTTGATAAAGCAGGAGAATGTTTGATGGTTGGATGGTGCAAAAAAAGCAGGTTGAAAGATTTGTTGCCCAAGGTTGAGGGAAAGTATTTGCCCAACGAGATGATGAGCAAATATACTTGGTTTGGTGTGGGAGGACCTGCCGAGGTGTTGTTTTGTCCGAAAGATAATGCCGATTTGGCTGATTTTATGAAGAAAAAACCCTATAATTTGCCAATCTTTGTCATTGGCGGCGGATCAAATGTTTTGGTGCGCGACGGCGGAATACCAGGGGTGGTAATTAAGCTTGACAGTAAAGAATATAAAAAATATCAGCTTGAGGACGGAAAAATTATTTGCGGCGCCGGGATGAAAAATGCCGAGCTTAAAAAAATTATGCTCGAAAATAATATCGGCGGACTGGAGTTTTTGGTCTCTATTCCCGGAACATTGGGCGGAGCCGTGAAAACTAATGCCGGTTGTTTTGGCAAAGAGCTTAAAGATGTGTTGCTTGAGGCAACGGTTGTTAACGGCGAAGGTGAGGAAATTAAAGTGCTGGCCGATGATTTTAATTTGGGCTATAGATGCAGCTATTTTCCCGATGACTGGATTGTAACACAAATGGTGTTTGCCGCTAAGCCACAGGAAAAAGAAACAACATTGAAGATTATTGAAGAGCAAAAAGCTTATCGGATGAAAACTCAGCCCCATAATGTTAAAACTGCCGGTTCAACATTTAAAAATCCCGAAGGTTTGAAGGCTTGGGAATTAATTAAAAAAACCGGAAGCAACGCTATTAAGGTTAATGATGCCGAGGTTTCGAATGTGCATTGTAATTTCTTGGTTAACAAGGGAAACGCTTCGGCTCAGGATTTGGAAGATTTGGGAAACAAAATTATTGAGAATGTTAAACGAGAAACTTCCATCGTCTTGGAATGGGAAGTAAAGAGAGTGGGCGTGGCCAAGTAAAATGCCAGAGCAAAAAACTGAAAATAAAAGGGAAGAAAAAATAAGACGCCCGGTTAAAGAGTGGCCGGGACGCTTGCGAGCATCATTGTTTGTGGCGGCATTGATTACTTTGATTGCAAGTTTAATCGTGGTTTTGAAAAATGATTTGGTTAATAAAAAAATTGATGAAACGCAAAATGCTTTATTGGATTTTATCGGAAAGGAAGGTTTCGGACTGGATGATATTGTTATAAGCGGAAGAGAACGCACCGCTATTGAGGATATTGATAAAATCGTGGCTCTTAAACGCGGCGATAATATTTTGAGAGTTGATGTCGCTAAACTGAAACAAAATCTTGAAACTTTGCCCTGGATAAGAGATGTTAAAATAAGTCGTAGTTTTTTTCCTAATGTGTTGCAGATTGAAATAGAAGAAAAAGAAGTGTTGGCTATTTGGCAGCTTAATGAGCGTTTTTATCCTATAGATATGGACGGGTATGTCATTGAGGCCGATTATAGGCCGGTAAAACCAATCTTATTGATTGTGGGGGCGGGTGCTGCCGAAAATATTATCCCGTTTTTGAAAATGGTGGCGGAAATAAGTCCGCAGTATGTCGAAAGAATCAAGGTGGCAAATTATATATCAAAAAGACGTTGGAATATCATATTAGATGATATAAGAGACGGAATTACAGTTAAATTACCCGCAGAAAATGTCGACCAAGCTTGGAAAAAATTGCTAAAATTGGATACCGAGCAGGGAATTCTTAAACGTAAATTAACCTTCATTGATTTAAGATTGGAAGATAAAGTTACGGTTAAACTGCGTAAAAGTAAGACTGTGCAAAGAAAATCGGAGCAAAAAATATAAAACTTACAAAGGAGTTTTGATTTTGCAACACGCTTTCGGAAAAACTGCAACCATTGCCGCTTTGGATATAGGTTCATCCAAGGTGTGTTGCATTATTGCCAAGGTTACAAAAGATAGGCGTATAAGCGTTGTTGGTTATGGTTATAATGCTTCGAGAGGAATTAAAAACGGTGTCGTTACCGATATCGGTCAGGCAACAATTGCTGTTGGTAATGCCGTTCAAGATGCCGAGCAGATGGCTAATGAGCGAATCGATAAAGTTGTTATAAGTATTGGTAGCGAAAAAGTACGCAGCGTGCTTAAGAGTGCTTCTATCTCTCTTAACAAAAATCGACCGATAAGCGATTCGGATTTGGAAAAAGTTTATCTTAAGGGAACGGCCAAAGTTAATATTGGTGAGTATAGCTTGGTGCATTGTATTCATAACAGTTACAGGCTTGATGGCGGTGAGTTGTTAAAAGATCCGCGCAACTTGTTCGCTGAGGATTTGGCGATTAACATTTTACTGGGGCTTGTGCCTGAACATGTTTGCAAAAATATAAATACGGTAATCGAAAACGCCCATTTGGATATTAGCGGCAGAGTCTTTGATTCTTATGCTTCTGGACTTGCCTGTTTGGTTGATGATGAAAAAGAAATGGGTGCTACAGTTATTGATATGGGTGGCGGTACAACCTCAATTGCTTGTTTTAGAAACGGACATCCCATATATTTTGCCTCTATTCCGGTGGGCGGAAATAATGTTACAAATGATATTGCCTATGGCTTGACTACTTCTTTTTCGCATGCCGAAAGATTGAAAACACTCCATGGTTGTGCTTTTCTTACCTCGCAGGATAGTATTGATACAATTAATGTTTATCCGGTTGGCGAAGAAGATGATAGTTGTATTAAGCAGATTCCTCGCTCGGAATTGATTAGTATTATTACTCCCAGAATCGAGGAAACTTTTGAGATGGTTAATCGTAAGCTCTATGAGGCTGGTTTGGGTCAGGATTCTTCACACAGAGTGGTGTTGACCGGCGGAGCTTCGCAATTGCCGGGGGTGGTTGATGTGGCCGCTATGGTTTTGGACAAGCAAGTGCGCTTAGGCAGACCTAAAAATATTTTGAATTTGCCCGATAGTTTGTATGCGCCTGCTTTTGCCACTTGTGTCGGAATGTTGTTGTTTGATGTTAATTTTAGCGAAAGAAGGCCTAAAAAAATTATTAGCAAGCCAATATCGGCAGGAAACAGCTGGAGCGATAATATCGCAATGTGGCTTAAAACTATGTGGGGCTAATTTTATTTTTTTATTGATCTTGGTAACTAAAACTTAAGGTATTGAGATTATACTGCCTTTCAAAGGATAAAATCAATTTTTACAGATTTGGTAAGGAGTAAGAATTACTATGAGCATTAAATTGGCGGTGCCTGAAAAAAATATGGTTCAACTTAAGCCCAGAATCTCGGTTATAGGTGTGGGTGGCGGCGGTGGTAATGCCGTTAATAATATGATTACCAAAAAACTTGAGGGTGTTGATTTTATTGTGGCCAATACCGATGCTCAGGCTTTGGAAAATTCTAAAACGCAAAGGCGAATCCAATTGGGCTTGGAAACAACCAAAGGGCTTGGTGCCGGTGCCAGACCAGAAATTGGTAAAATGGCCGCAGAAGAAGCTCTAGATGAAATTAAGCGCGAGCTTGAAGGCGCCAATATGGTGTTTATTACCGCCGGTATGGGCGGAGGTACTGGATCAGGGGCGGCTCCGGTGGTGGCTAAGGTGGCTAAAGAACAGGGCATATTAACTGTCGGCGTGGTTACAAAGCCGTTTCAATTTGAGGGAAAAAAACGCTCGGAAACAGCAGAGCGGGCGTTGGAGAATTTTACCAAAGAGGTTGACAGTATCATTGTAATTCCTAATCAAAATTTGTTTAGAATCGCTGATAAAAATACAACTCTGGCTGATGCCTTTATGATGGCTGACAATGTGCTTTATGACGGGGTGCGCTCAATTACAGATTTGATGATTATGCCTGGGCTTATTAATCTCGATTTTGCCGATGTTAAGGCTATTATGGAAGATAAAGGCAAAGCCATTATGGGTACCGGTGAGGCCGAAGGTGAAGACAGAGCTATTAAGGCTGCTGAGCAGGCTCTTGCCAACCCGTTGCTTGATGATTGCTCAATGAAGGGGGCCAAAGGTGTTTTAATCAATATTACTGCAAGTCAGGATATTACCTTGATGGAGGTTGATGATGCCGTTAACCGTATTAAGGAAGAAGTTGATGAAGACGCCAATATTATCTTTGGCTCGAGTTTTGACGGAGCAATGGAAGGTAAAATCAGGGTTTCTATCGTGGCTACCGGAATTGATGACAAAATTAAGGCAAAACCAGAAAAAGAGAAGCAGCCGGAGCCGGTTAAGGAGTCGTTACGCGAAATTGTAACAGAAGAAAAAAATATGGAAAATGTTTTGCGTAGTATGTCGGCTGAGGCTGATGATCGCCAAGTACAAGAAGATAATGAGAATATTGACGAAGTTGTTGAGACGGCTACGGTTACGGCAATGCCAAATGAAGATTTTGATGAGTCGGTGCCTGAAAATACGGAATTTAAGGATTTTGATAATTTGGCTAAATCTCAAGTGTTGGGAGATATGCCGAATGCATCCTCTTTGTTTAAGGCTATAATCAATAAACCGACTGAAGAACTGGAGGAAGAAAAAAATGCCGCCAATGAAGAGCAGATAGCAGAAGTGTTGGAGAATCAAGATGGATATTTTGTGCCTAAGTCTGCTTTGAAAATGCCTGAGGAAGAACCTGAGCTGTTTCCGAACCATAATCCGGCGCCGATGAAAGAAAAAACAGTAGAGGAAGAAGAAAAACTTATTGTTAACGATAGTGAGCCAAGACGTCGCAGCTTTATAGAGATTATGACCGGACGCTCAATTGCTAAGAGAAATCAACAGCGTCAGACGGCAAGAGTACAAGAGCCGGTAGCTCCTTCTTTTGCTGATGACCAAGATGATAAGGTTAATCTTGAGATACCATCGTTTTTGCGACGCAGATAAAAGTTTTTTGTTCATGGTGAAAAACAGGTTGTCAGGGGGACTAAAGACAGCCTGTTTTTTTAAGTTAAAATAAGCTAAACTGGAGATCAGAGTTAAGTGTTGTAATTGCTTCTTTGGCAATTGCAATGCTGATTGCTCTTTTTTTGGCCAGCGAAATATTGTCAATCTCTTCTACTAATTTTCGAGCATAAGAAAAAGAACGCTGCATATTTTTTAGTAGATAGTCCAGTAATTCGGGCGAGGGGGTAATTTGCCGGTCGGTAAAAAGTTTGAGCAAAAGCGCCATTAGTAATTCATCGTCGGGGGCTTTGATTTCTAATGCCGGAACAATATTTAGGCGTGATTTTAGGTCTTTGAGCTCAAAATCAAGTCGTGCCGGAGCAATCTCGGAAGTAAACAAAATGTTGCCCCCAAGATCGCGATAGGTGTTATAGAGGTGGAACAACGCCTCTTGGTCGGATAGGGTTTGTAGTTCTTCTATCACAATTTGCCTACTGGTTTCAAATAAAGTGTGCGGCATCTCTTTGGTTATTTGTGAGGCTTTGACAAACGGTATGCGATAGGGGTGGTTGGTTGTAAGTGCTACTTTTTGAGCAAAAACATTGGCCAAATGGGTTTTGCCACATCCCGAAGGACCATATATGCAGACGGCAAAATAAGGCCATGCCGGCCACAGATCTATGGTGCCGACTGCTTCTTGGTTGCAACCGGCAATCATAAAATCCTCGCGGCATAAGCTTGGTCGATGCGGAAATTCAAGAGCTAGTTGTTGAGTATTACTGTTTTTCATGACGAGATCCATTTAAAACATTAAAAACTTTGGCTGTCAAGTCTCCTAAACTGTAGGGTTTGGTAATAAACTCAAAATCATTTGTGTTGTCAACCTCTTGGCGAGCAATATCTTCTGAATAGCCAGAAGCTAAAATAACGGCGATGGAAGGTAGTTTTTCTTTGACCTTGTTGGTTAGCTGTGCTCCGCTCATGCCGGGAAGTACCATGTCGGTTAACAGTAAGTCGAAATTTGGGTCTTGCTCTAATATCTCAAGTGCATTCTCCGCAGAATTGCTGTCTGTAACTTCATAGCCTTTTTTTCTTAAAGCTCTGACACCAAAAGCTCTTACCGAATCCTCGTCTTCAACAAACAAAATACGTGCTGGACGGCCATTGACGCCGGCAGCAGAATGACTACGGTCAATGGTGTTGGAGATGTTAAGCCCCATGATAATTTTTTGATTGACGTTGGCAGGGGTTGATAAAGTTTCTTGCACTTTGAGAATGGTTTGGCCGGATCGTCCGGTAACAACTGGCGATAGAGAGGTGTTGTCTTCTTCAGGTGCCGTTTCAAACCGGGGTAGATAAATCGAGAAGGTGGTTCCTTGGCCAAGAGTTGATTGTACCCGAATAAATCCTTCGGTTTGGCGCACAATGCCGTAAACCATGGCCAGGCCTAAACCGGTGCCGGAGCCGACAATGTTTTCTTTGGTCGAGAAAAACGGATCAAAAATGCGGCTTAAGTTTTCGGGTGGAATACCACAGCCGGTATCAGTTACATCTATAACCACAAAATCTCCGGGATTGATTATATCATCACCAAAAGCATATTTTTCTGGCAGATAATAAGTATGTGTCGATATGGTTAGAGTGCCGGTGCCGTTCATGGCATCTTTGGCATTAACCGCCAAGTTAATAATAACCTGCGAAAACTGGTTGGGGTCGACTTTGACATAGCCTAAGTCGGTTTCGTGTTTGAAGATAAGCTTTATCTTTTCTCCCAAAATGCGTTTTAGCATTTGGTTTAAGTCGGCAAAATTGTCAGTTATGTCTATCAGTTTGGGGATTAGAGGTTGTTTGCGCGAAAATGCCAGCAATTGACGTACCAGGCTGGTGGCGCGGTTGGCGTTTTGTTTGATTTGTATTAAATCGGCAAATGACGGATCCCCGACACCGTGGCGTTGCAATAAAAGATCCGTAAAGCCAATCATTGCAGTCAGAAGATTGTTGAAATCATGCGCAACGCCTCCGGCTAATTGCCCGACAGCTTGCATCTTTTGCGCTTGAGCAAATTGCAGCTCAAGGTTTTTTTGCTTGGTGGTATCAATAACATAAATTATAAAATCTGCTTTTGCCGGATTATTCTGGTGATAGGAAACGCGTAGTGCATTGATATAAAGACTGAGACTATGGTTTTCTGTTTTTAGCTCAATATTGGCCGAGCCCTTGCCTGCTTTGCTAAATGCTGCGGATAACAATTTGCCGTTTTCCGCCGAAAGGTGAGAAAAAAGATTGTCTTCATTATCATTTATGTCTTGCAGGCTAAATAATTCTAATGCTTTGGAATTTGTGTTAATAATTTGTCCGTTGGAGCTAATGAGCAGCATGCCGATGGGGGAGTTGTTAAACAACCAGTTGATTTCATCCAATGATTGTTCAACCTGCTGTTGAAGTTCGTCAGAGGATGGAAGATGGTGGACCACTACTCCGCGGAACATTATTTTTTCTTGCTCGCGATAGGATTTTTGGAAAACGTAGGTTTCAACCGGAGTATTATCTTTATTGATAAAATGAACGGGACCAAACCAATTGTCTTTTTTGAGCGGAGTGGCCGAGCCCGGTTTTAGGAAATCTTTTAATGATTTGCCAACAAACTGATGCGGTTTTAGCCCAAAAAAGGCAGCAAGCTCATTATTGGAATAGCTTAGGACATAGTCTTTATTCATACTATACAAACCTACCGGAAGTTCATCTAGAAAGTCATGCAAAGAATTACACTCTTCCTTGAAAATATAGTCCATATTTTGTTTGGCGGTAATGTTGTTTAGACTCCAGTAAAAATAAGTCTCCTTTTGGATGCGTTTAATCGAAAATGCTCCGTCAAAAATCTTGGGCTTTTTGAGATAAATCGGGCGTAATGAAACTTCAAAATATTCCAGATCATTAAAAATACGATTGCTTTTTTGTTTTAAGATAAGCGAAAGAGTAACCTTTTCCGAGCATAAATTTTTACGTGCGGTTTGCAGACGATATAGAGATGCTTTGTTATTTGCTCCTTCGGCTAAATATTTTTTTAGAAAAGACAAAACGTCGGTTTGTTTTAACAAATCTTTGGCCGGTTCGTTTTCAATGATTATCTCGTATGACGGATTTTCTATGCGCCTAATCTTAAAATCATTGCGGATAATCTCGTTGGCAAAACCACCGTAGCTGATTGCCGCTTCTCCGGCATTGAGAGTTTTTATTGCCGTAATAAGACAGTAAACCGTTATTAGCGATGTGGTTAAGGTGCTATAAAATTGATGCTCCGGAATCAAGAAAAACCAGGTAAGAGACAGAGTTAGCATTATAAGTGCAAATGCCAAACGCAAAAGAGCTGCTTGTAATGCTTTGTCTGGTCTATTGTTGGTTTTTGAGCTGCATAACATAGTTAATTACCTCGGCTACGGCTTTGAAATGTTCGGTCGGTATTGTTTGATCAAGTTCGGTAGAGGCAAATAATGCTCTTGCCAACGGCGGGTTTTCTACAATTGGAACATCGTTTTCCTCTGCTAATGCTTTTATTCTTAAAGCAACGTTATCAACACCTTTGGCTGTTACTTTTGGCGCCGGCATGGTGTTCATATCATATTGTAATGCTACAGCATAGTGGGTCGGGTTGACAATAACAACATCTGACTTGGGGACATTTTCCATCATGCGTTGACGTGCCCTCTCCATCCGGATTTGACGTATTTTGGATTTAATCAACGGGTCACCTTCCATTTGTTTGTATTCCTCTTTTACCTCTTGTTTGGTCATGCGCAATTTTTGCAAGTGGGAGTATTTTTGCCAGGCATAGTCCCCGGCCGCAATTATCAAAACAGCTATGGTTACCGTAAGTAAAAGCAAAACAACCAGATGATGAATAAAATCTAAAATACCGTATTCAGACATGGTGGGCATCAATTCGGCCTCTGGAAGATAGGGCTGAATAACTTTATAGGCAAGAAAACTTACAACCGTTATTTTTATTATTCCTTTAATGCTTTCAACAATTTTTTGTTTGTTAATAAAATTAGGCAATGCCGCAAAAATGTTCAGCTTGTTCCAGTTGGGTTCAAGTTTTTTCGGAGCATAAATAAATCCGGTTTGGCTTAAGGATGCTATGATGCCTAAAACCATAAATATAACAAAAGGAATCGCCATTACTTTAAAAAAGCCAAAAACACCTTGTTTGAGAATAATCATAAAATTGCCGACATCAACGTGAGTCGTTCCTGCTCTTTCAATAAAAGACGAACCAATGGAGCCTAGCCATTTGAACATAATGGGAATAAACAACCAAACCACAAACAATGATCCCAAAAAAATAATAAAACTTTTGGCATCTTGAGAGATGGCAACATCACCTTCCTCCTTGGCTTTGCTTATCTTTCGTTCGGAAGGTTCTTCGGTTTTGGAGGCTTCGTCTTCATCTTCGGGGGCTACCATCTTTATCTCCTCTAGTTGGTGAAGAAATAAAGCCCATCGTCATAATAGCGGAAAAATACCAAAATTATGACCGGAACCGTTAAAAACAACATCCCAAGCCCTAAATATATTTGCAGAGGCAAGGATAGAAAAAAAATGTTAAGTTGCGGCATTAGGCGTGATACCAATCCCATGCCAGAATAAAAAACTATGGTGAAGGCTATAAAGGGTGAACCTAGCTTAAACCCAAAGGTAAATGATTGGCTGATGGTTTGTGTCATGTGTTTGGCAAAATCATCCCAAGGAAGCGTCTCTCCCGGCTTGAAAAGCTGATAGCTGTCAACCAAAGCTCCTATCATTAGATGATGAATGTCGGTGATAAAGATGAAAGTTATTGCCACAATACTTAAGAAAGTTTCTATCAACATGGTTTGAGTTTGAAATGCAGGATCAAACATTTGGGCGTTGGAAAAACCTATGGCCTGCGAAGCTATGGAGCCGGCAAAATTAAGTGCAAAAAACAAAACTTGCATGATTATGCCAAGAAAAATACCAACGCTTATTTCATTTAATATGAAATACAGTTGTTGGCTGAAATCCAGCGGCTCGGGCGGAATAAGCGGTGAAATGACGGGAAGCAAAACCAGAGTCAGCGCTAAAGCCAAAATAAGACGTATTTGCATACTGACATAAGATGCCGAAAATCCGGGCATCAGCATTAAAATTGCACCTACACGCATAAAAATCATCAGATAGTTGTAGAGCGTTATGTTAAATAACTCGGTCATCTGGTTTATCTCTTAACTAGCCGCCGGCAATCTTGGCAAAAAGCGAATCTGATAAGGTTTGCATCTGGTTGAACATAAACGGAAACAACAACACCAAGGTAAGAAATACACATATAATCTTGGGTACAAAGGCTAAGGTCATTTCTTGTATTTGGGTCAGAGCCTGGAAAATACCAATAATCAAACCAACAGCTAAGGCAACACCTATAACAGGTGTTACTACTTTGAGTAATGTGAAAATGGCATCGCGGGATACTTCAAAAATTTCTGCTTCATTCATCTAAAATCACTCCAACGGATTTTGGTCTTCAAAATAATGATAATTCTCAACTCCGGTAAAAAATATTCCGTCAAATCCTTCGTTGACAATGTCCTTAAAATAACGCGAAATAATTTTTTGCCACTCTGGATCCCAGTATCTTACAATTATGCCATCAGGGGAAGAGAATGATTCCCTTACAAGCCATGACGGTGAGCCTTTGGCCCAATCTTTTTGCCAAAAATAGTCCTGCGGCGAGGTCTCAGAGACGTTTAGCTCGGCTATCAGCAGCCTTTTTGAACCATTGCGTTTGAAGTGTAAACGCCTTAGGTCTTCGGCGTCAAACCTCTCGTGGTTGGCAAACAGTGGCTTCATAATTATTATGTCATAGTTGGTCTTTAATAAATCGGCTACAAAAGCCTCTTTGGAAGAATAGCGACTGTCATCGGTTATAATAAGAATATTTTGCGCATCATCCACTTCTTCAATGTTTTTGGAAGAATCATTTAATGAATTGTGGTCGCCGGTGTTGTTAAAAGCATCGGCCAAAGAAGTGAAGCCGTAAGTTATTTTTTTATCTATCATGGCGCTAACCTGAGAGGCTTCCAAAGCATTTTGATCGGCACATTGCTCTATGGTTATGGAGCTTAAACCATGGTTTTTGGCAACCTGATTTTCTTTGCCATTGCCGCAATAGAGATTGTTGAGGGCTACCGCATCTACCAGTTGAAGATAGTCATAAGCATCAGTATAACGCTTGGGCTCTTGCTCGGTAAAATTGTGATGAAATAGAAATGAATCGTCTTTGGCTTCGGCCTCCATTCTGGCGCGATTGTACCCTTCACGGTCATATTCCCAACGACTTTTGGTCAGCAAATCTTGGCCTTCGTGTGTGATAATCTTAAATGCTGGGTTTTGCGCTTTGGCGTAGCGTATAAGCATAAGTAAGTTATCGCGCATGGCTTTGCGATAATTGAAAATATTTTGCGGAATGGTGCTTGAGTTGAGTATGCGCTCTTGGCGAGTATAGGGATTGTAGTGATGAAAACCATATAAACCAGCGGCGGCATTGTTTAACAATGCCGCAAGCATAAATGCCGCAACGGCTGATATTTTGCAAAATCTATGTAACAACATCGGCTTGGTGTTTTCCTGTCCTTTCGGGAATTTCCGCAACATCTAACGCTATGCGCGCAAGAGGCGATACCATGTCAAGAGGGTTTTGCAAAATGTCTTTGGCGCTGAAACGCTCCAGATAAACACGGATAGTTGCTCCAGACGATCCTGTCCCGGATAAGCGGTAAACTATGCGAGAACCATCAGTAAATTTGATTATAAGCCCGTTTTTGGTCGATGAGCCGTCTACCGGATCGTTGTAGACAAACGGAGCGGCCGCGGAAACAACAAAATCTCCGAAAATTTTGCCGCTTAGAGACGGAAGTTTGTTTTCCAAATCAAGCATTAGTTTGTCGGCAACTGCCGTGTCAACCCCTTCGAAATCAAAGCGGATGTAATAGCTGCGGCCGTATTTTTGCCAATGCTCGGTGGTGATTTCTTCAACCGTTTTGCCGGTTGCCGCTAAAATGTTGAGCCAGAACAATACCGCCCAAATGCCGTCTTTTTCCCTGATGTGTGAGGAACCGGTGCCAAAGCTTTCTTCACCGCAAAAAGTAATGCGGTTGGAATCCATCAGATTAACAAAATATTTCCAGCCTGTGGGTACCTCGTAATAGCCAATATTGTGGGCTTGGGCTACACGGGCAACCGCTGTTGAGGTGGCGGCCGATTTGGCAACACCGTAAATGCCGTTTTTATAATAAGGAATAAGATTGTAATGGTCAGTTAAAATGGCCAGGCTGTCGTTGGGGGTTACAAAGAAACTTTTGCCCAGAATCATGTTGCGGTCGCCGTCGCCGTCATTGGCGGCACCAAAATCGGCGGCTTGGTCGGAAAACATGAAATCAACCAATTCTTTGGCATATACTAAATTTGGATCAGGATGCAAACCGCCAAAATCAGGTTTTGGGGTTGCATTGACCACGGAGCCTTTGGCGGCGCCAAGCAAATCCTCAAATATGGCAACCGCATAAGGGCCGGTAACCGCATTCATGGCATCAAAACGCATAGTAAATCCTTGCGAAAACATTTTTCTGATTGCCGCAAAATCAAAAATCTTTTGCATCAACTCAACATAGTCTTTGACCGGATCTATAACCTCAATCGTCATACCGCAATATTCTTGGATACCAAGACGGGATAAATCAACATCGGGGCCTAAACATATTTTGTATTCTGCAATCTTTAGGGTTTGTTGATAAATCTTGTCGCTAATCGAACTGGGAATTTGTCCGCCGGTTTCGTTGGAGTATTTGATGCCAAAATCACCCGAAATGCCACCGGGATTGTGCGAAGCAGATAAAATAAAGCCGCCGTTTAATTTGTTTTTTAGGATGATGTTGGAACCGGCCGGGGTGGAAACAAAACCGTTTTGGCCGATAATCAATTTTTTTACACCGTTGGCGGCTGCCATTTTGATAATTTTTTGGATGGCAATGTCATTATAAAAACGCCCGTCGCCGCCAACCAAAAATGTTTTGTCTGACAAATCGCCTATCACATTGAAAATGCTTTGCATAAAGTTTTCAATGTAGTTTTCCTGCATGACGATGTTGGATTTGCGGCGAAGCCCGGCCGTCCCCATTTTTTGATCGGTGTAGGGGGTTGTCTTTACGGTGGTAATCATAATATCTCCTTTGTTTTATATCGTTATATCCTGTAATTTATCATCTACAGGCGGAAAAACAAGGATTATGACAAAGTTATCAGCATTGTTTGGCAAAAATAAATTCAACCAAGGAGTTAAGCTCCATTTTGGCGGCAAGGTGCGATATGCTCATGCGACGATGTAAATCTTCGCGGCTTAAATCCAAAACGGTAAGCCCGTCTAAAAAAAGTTCTTTGTAAATTACTCGGTCTTTTAGGCCTTCGGTAAACCTGAAACCATAGAGTTTGGATAGGTTTTCCAGTTTGGCAAAAACAGATAGTTTGTTGTGAGAGCGAATCGTTGATATCTTGTTGCCGCAAACTACCCAATTGAGATAGGGAAGCCCTTGAGAGGCCAGGTGCTTTTTTGTCTCCCAAACAAATTCGGCATAGCAACCAGTATTTATGATTTCGTTGCTGTTAGGGTCAATGTCGGCTATTGAGGACAAGTCAACCAAACTGTCGCCAATCGGAGTTATCAGAGTGTGCGGGTATTGATGCGCAAGCTCAAACAAATAGTTTTTGCTGCCAGGGGTATCTATAATTATGGCGTCGAATTTTGCTCGTAATTCTTTTATTAGATCTTTTATCTCTTCGATGTTGCCGGCATCGGACAGAGGTTCAAAGACATAGTGTACCGGAGTTAATAGGGTTATTTGATGCTTGGAACAAAAATTGCGGCGGTTGTTGACATATTTGGTCAAAGAGCCTTGGCGCCCGTCTAAGTCGATTACGGCAACATGGTAGTTTTCTTGCATGAGCTTAATTGCTAAATGCATGGCAAGAGTCGATTTGCCGGTGCCGCCTTTCTCGTTGCCGATTACTATTATGTGGGCTTTTGATGTTTCGGTATTATTCATGTTCGGACATCGCTAAATGTTGGTTGTTTGCTGGTTGTATGGATACTACAATGCAGGATTTGTTTGAGTTGTTTAGGCTGTAGCAAGTCTTTTCGGCTTCGTGCTTGGCTAGGCCTATGAGTTGAGACCGATATACAACCGCCGCTCCGGTGGTGGCCGGTTCGACATTGATCTCGGTCTTTTGCGCATAGGGTAAATGAATTTTTCCCTGAATGTCAAGAGCGTAGTTGCGGGCTTTGATATAATTGGAAAATGCCCCGATTTGGATCCCCCAGACCTTGTCGTCGGAATTTTCAAAGTCGTCAAATTCCGGAAGCTCCAATTTGGCATACATACGATGCGGAGGTTGTTGGTTGTTTTCAAGCTTTTTGAAACCGTAGTTCATTAGTTTGGCTACTTTCAAATCTCTATCCTTAGTGCTGTTGTGTCCCATGGTTACGGCAATAACCCTGCGGCCGTTGCGTTCGGCCGAGGTTACAATGTTGTAGCCTGCTGCCGAGGTGTAGCCTGTCTTCATGCCGTCGGCCCCTTTGAAATGTTTTAAGAGGTGATTGTGATTGTAAAAAGTCAGCTCTTTGTATTTGAATTTCGGAGTGGAAAATAAGTCATAGTATTCGGGAAAATGATGATATATGGCGCTGGCTAATATGGCCATGTCGCGGGCTGTGGTCTTTTGCTCGCGGTTGGGCAGACCGGAGGCATTTTTGAAAGTAGTGTTTTTCATGCCCAAATCTTTGGCTGTTTGTGTCATGAGTTCGGCAAATTCTTCTTCCGAGCCGCCTAAATTTTCGGCAAGAACGCTGGCGCAGTCGTTGGCGGATTTTACGATAAGTGCCAAAACCGCTTCTTTGACCGAGATGGTTTCACCCGGTTTTACCCCAATGCGCGACGGTTCGCGGTTGGCGGCATGACGCGATACTTTGAGCTTGTCATCAAAGGTGATGTCGCCTTTTTCCAATGCACTAAAGGTTATGTATAATGTCATTAGTTTGGTTAGTGAGGCCGGATAACGCTTTTTGTCGGCATTGGAAGAACTTATTACTTCTCCTGATAGGGCATCAATTACAATGGATGATGTAGTGCGTTTGGAAGCTGCTTGAGCATGAGAGGCTAAAAATAAACTCGCCGCCGCTATGGCACAACATAAGGCTTTTTTATAGAAAGAAGTTAGCTGCATATTAATCACCATCGGAGATAATATTTTACGTTTTTTGTGAGAATAGCTCTAAAAAGAAAATAAATTATTAATATGGAAATATTTTTTGTAAATTTTTGCTTGACTTTGAGGGGGTTTACAATTACAAAGATTTCCTGATGGCGGATTTAGCTCAGTTGGTTAGAGCGCTGGTTTGTGGTACCAGATGTCGTGAGTTCGAGTCTCATAATCCGCCCCATTAAAAAGCTCCCCTATGATCTGTCCCCCGAAAGTTGGACAGATCAATCAGAGGGAGCTTTTTTTGTTGGAGCGGATGCCGATTTGTTTTTTTATAACAAATCGGATGAGACTAGGTCTTGCTCGTAGGGCTATTGGTGTTTAGGTGAGAGCTTTTTTTTAAATAATCTGGGGAGTCTTTTATAAAAAAGTTGCATAATTATTTTTTTGCTGTTATGCTAAAGGATAGTAGTTTGTAAAGTGTTATTTTACAAAAATATTGCTTTAAGGAGTTGGAGCGTGGCAATACGAAGAGGCAATGTAATTGCTGGCAAGAGCGGTTTGGGTTATGCACAAGCCGCGTTTGGTCGTATTGAATTGTCGGGTAGCTCTTTGGGGTGCAGATTGGGTGATTATTTGATGATTGAGGGTGAAAAAAGCGGGGTTTTAGGGGCTGTTTTTGAGTGCCGGTTTACCCCCCCCCCCCCCCAAGTAATCCGCGCTTTGTAGCCGTTTGGAGCTTGAATAAATCCCCTTTGCAAAAGGGGCTAATATCAAGCAAAATTTTCCCGCTTTGGAACAGAAGAAATAAACTGAC
>CALXUO010000022.1 GCA_944391695.1 uncultured Alphaproteobacteria bacterium | reverse complement strand
ATACCAAAGTATAGTAGAACAAAACATGGACAATGTAAAGATGTTGGCAAAGTTTTCCACAACTTTATTTTACATAAAACATTTTTACTATACCATAGGTTGTTGGGTGCGGTTAAAAATAAAAATCACTTGCTAAAAAAAGTAAATTGTTTTAGGCTGGTTTTGCTTGAGGCGAGTTGCCTTGAGTGGTGTCTGAAAAACATCGCATAGGTAATTACTCCCATGGGGGAGTGGGCGAGATAAGCATGCTTTGCATGACGAATAAGCCTGACTGTTCCTATGCAGTTTTTCAGCTCCTCCGCCTTGTTTTTTAACAAAGGCGGTTTTGTTTTATAACAAAATAAGGAGTTGAAACTGATGAACCTAAAGAAAATTATGCGCACCCAAATTGCGCCGCAACTAGTAAATTTACGCAAAGAAAAGGGGTTGAGCCTTCAAGATGTAGCCTTGCAAACACCGCTATCGATGAATATGATTGCGCTTATGGAGCAGGGCAAGCCATTGGCAGCCCGCCACTACCAACGCCTGCTCAAATTCTATGGCAAAGAATTGGAGTTTACGATAAAATAATCCCTTAATAAAAAGCCTCTCTTTAGAGAGGCTGTCTTCTGCTTAGTCCTTGTCATAAAACTTAAAAAACTGATAGATATGAGCAAAAAATGCTCCCTTGAAGCAGGCATCAATAATGCCCAAAGCAATTCCGCCCACAACAAATATCAGATTTATGACATAATTGTCCAACCCGACAATGTCATAAAGAGCCGTCCACATTCTTGAAACCAGCCAATATGGCATCATAATCACAAATTGCGCCCAAAAAATGGCATTGTGGTTACCTTTTGCCATTTGAAACAGCTTTGACCAACGAATAATCTTAAAATCCTCAACCGCAATTGCCGGAAAAACCAAAAACAACGGCGCAATAGCGATAGATGTTGCAATCGAAATCAGCAATGTTAAAGATGTTGTCAACGAGATTAAGGCGTTGGGATCAAAGGCAAACGACATCAAGAATATACCCACCATTATCGGTATCAAAATCATTACCGACAATATAAACGAAGCCACCAGATAAAGTCCCATTTTTTTCCAAAACCCAAGTGAGATAAAATCAACCTCAGCCTTAGATATAATTGCCCGGCAGTAATTGATAATCACCCCGACGGAAGCCAGTACAATTGTCAGTAAGGTAATTACATTGGTCCAACCGTTATCGCAAGGTGTCCCTGTAACCGAGCACATAAAAGGTAAGCCTATCAATATTTGCAAAACGCTTAGTGCAGCAACCACCGGCAATATACCAAGCAGCAATGCTCTGTTTTTAAATACATATTTAAAACTGCGGGCAATCGTATCCCAAAAAGGGAGCTTTTTAATTTCCTGATTTTCCATTTTCTGTCCTTTCATCAAATAAAAATTTCTTCTGCAAATAGCAATAACTCATAAAGCACGCGTTCATAAACAACGAAACCATCTGTGTTAAGTATTCTCCGGCAAAGACGACATAAATTCGATTAAAATTATCCGTGGTAACGTAATTTCTAAACATGGCCAACGATAAAGCTAATCCAATTATAAGCACCAGAACAATACCCGACATAATCAAAAACCAATTTCCGGCGGTTTTTTTCCAAACAATTTTAAATGGCGGTAACTTTTCGTCTCCGGCGGCAAAAGCATACCAACACAAAAACCTCAAAGCAACCAACGGAACCAGCAGCCCCCATGCGACTGCCGTAAAATAAGCCAGTTCAATTTTCCAGTTTGGATTGGGAACCCTCACATACAACAAATAAGCCGCCAATAAAGCAACACCCAAAGCCAAGACATAAAACAACGATACTCCGATAATTTTTAGCTCCGCCCGCCCGGGGATAAATATATATTTTGTTATTTTGAATTTATCAACACTAATGGCTTGGTACCATACACGCATAAACATACACAACACCAAAAAGTTAACTATATGTACCAGCGCAAACAATGCAAGACTGTCAGAGCAAAAATGCCCCTCACGGTATAATGGGTTACCACACAAAGCCTCCATTCCGCATATAATATATACAACAGCCAAAATAACGGCATAAATACTGCCCAAAATAAAGAATTCCTTAAATTTATCAATAACCACGCCATAAGCACCAAATAGCGTTGCCAACATAGGCAAACGCACCGCTTCGATATTTGTATTTTGTGTTGCAGAATTTTTCATTTATATTTCCTTTACTGTAGAAATTCCGGGCAAAGCTCTGATTTGTGTTAAAATATCGCCAAACAAAGCAAACCCGCCATTTAGTGCAATTCTGATATCCCAATTGTCATTATCAGGCCTAATATATATTTTATTTTTGCCGTTTCTATCTTTGCTCAAAATTTGATGCAGCGGCCCTACACAATTAGCATTATTGATACAAATCTCCACCCCGTTGGCAACCTCGGCAATTGCCTGATCAAGTGTTTCAACAGCATTAATCATCAATCTTGGGTTGGTATCTTCTTCTTTTTTATCAATAGTTACGCTCACAAGCAAAGGCATTCCTGAGTTAATTACTTCCTCATATTTGCTCAACCCCTCGGCAAAAAGCAACCCCTCAAAATTTGAGCTGCCGTCCGACATTTCCACAAAGGCATATTTATTGCCGTTTTTAGAGATCCGTTTTTGGAAAGAGTTAACACAACCTGCCAACTTGCTTCTGACAACATCTCCGACCCTAAGTCCCTGTATTACTTCTATATACTTTTTAACGCCCAAGCGCTCCATGCCTTTTTTATAGCTGTCAAGCGGATGAGCCGATAGATAAAACCCAATTGCTTCGGCTTCTAATTGCAGCCTTTCAAGCTCAGGCCAATCAGGTTTGTCCGTCAAGGTTACTTTTGATTGTAGCTCTTCCACCCCAAACAAAGAGTTCTGCGCACTGGTTTTAAGCTCGGTTGCCGAATTAATGTGCGAAATAATCAAATCAATATTGGCAAATAATTTGCCACGGTTTTTATCCATCTCATCAAAAGCGCCGGCCTTAATCAATTGTTCCAATTGGCGGCGGTTTATTTGTCTGGCATCCACCCGATGAATAAAATCCGACATATCCTTAAACTTACCCTTAGCCTCTCGCTCTTTAACGATTATCTCCATATTAGCCGCGCCCACGGATTTTACTGCCGCCAACGCATAGCGAATATTATTCCCCTCCACCGCAAATTCGGAAAAAGACTTGTTTATGTCTGGGGGCAAAACTTCAATCCCCATTTTTTTGCATTCTTCTTTATATAGCAAAAGCTTGTCAACATTGGTCATATCCAAAGACATTACCGCACACATAAACTCAACCGGATAATGCGCCTTAAGATAAGCCGTCTGATAAGAAATAAGCGAGTAGGCAGCAGCGTGCGACTTGTTAAATCCATAGGAAGCAAATTTTTCCATTTGGTCAAAAATTTTGCCAGCAATTTCTTCTGATATACCGTTTTTGGTTGCCCCTTCCATAAACATTGCGCGTTGCTTAGGAATTTCATCGCGCATTTTTTTACCCATCACCTTGCGCAGTTTGTCTGCTCCGCCCAAAGTATAGCCGCCCAACACCTGAGCAATTTTCATAACCTGCTCTTGATAGACCATAATCCCGTAGGTCTCATCCAAAATCGGCGCCAAATCAGGGTGCAAATAGGTTATTTCTTCTTCGCCGTGTTTACGTTTGATATAGGTTGGGATATTATCCATCGGTCCCGGCCTATATAAAGAAACAATCGCGATTAAATCTTCAAATCTGTCGGGTTTTATCTGCTTGTGGACATCACGCATCCCCGGTGATTCAAACTGAAACACTGCCGATGTCTCGCCTCGCTGCAGCATTTCGTAGGTGGCTTTATCATCCAGAGGAATTTCATAGGGAACTAGGTCGATTCCCTTGCTTTTCTTTATCCAATCAACAGCCTTTTTAATAACCGTAAGCGTTTTTAGGCCCAAAAAGTCAAATTTGATAAGTCCGGTTTCTTCCACAAATTTCATATCATATTGAGTAACCGGCATATCAGCCCTCGGGTCCTTGTACAAAGGCACAAGTTGCTCCAAAGGCCTATCACCGATAACCACACCCGCCGCATGCATTCCCGAGTTGCGATAAAGCCCCTCAAGCTTCATTGCAATATCAAACAGCTTGTTGATTTGAGGATCGTTCTGGCGCATTTCTTCCAACTCTGGCACCTGGTCAAGTGCCTCCTGCAAGGTTGGGTTTTTGCCCTGCACTCCGGCAGGAATCATCTTGGATATTCTGTCGGCTTGCGAATAGGGCATTTGCAAAACACGCGCCACATCGCGGATAACTGCCTTTGATTGCAGTTTGCCGTAAGTAATAATCTGCGCCACTTTGTCTTTGCCGTATTTCTGCTGCACATATTCAATTGTTTTATAGCGATTTTCCTGGCAGAAGTCGATGTCAAAATCGGGCATATTAACGCGCTCAGGGTTCAAAAAGCGCTCAAACAGCAAATCAAGCTTTATCGGGTCAAGATCCGTAATATGCAAAGACCAAGCAACAATTGATCCTGCGCCTGAGCCACGCCCCGGCCCCACCGGAACCCCATGTGTCTTAGACCAAGTAATAAAGTCCGATACGATGAGGAAATATCCCGGGAATCCCATTTTTTTAATAACGCTTAATTCATATTCCAGCCTTGCAAAATATTTTTTATCAAGCTCTTCTTTCTCGCTTGCTGTCATGCCTTCAAAATAGACATGCCTTTCCATCCGCTCTTTAAGACCTTTGTGAGCTTGTTGGTCAATATATTCATCTTGGCTCAAACCGTCCGGGCAAATAAAAATCGGCAACAGGGGTTGCACTTTGTCCGATAAGAAATTGCATCTTTTGGCAATTATAACCGTACTTTCCAAAGCCTCCGGCAAATCGGCAAACAACTCAACCATCTCTGCCTGGCTTTTAAGGCGGTTGTTGGGCGAAAATTTGCGTCTGTTTTCGTTGTTGACATATTCTCCTGCCGCGATGCAAACCAAGGCATCGTGAGCTTCATACATATCGGTATCAAAGAAGAAAGCCTCGTTGGTAGCCACCAAAGGAATATCATATTTATAAGCCAAATCAATAAACTTATCTTCGGTTTTTTGCTCTGCTTCAAGCCCGATACGCGCAATTTCCATATAAAAACGGTTGCCGAAAATTTCTTTGAGCTTAAGCGTGGTCTCATCAGCCTCTTTATCTCTGCCCTCCAGCAACAAACGTCCGATTTGCCCTTCCACACCGCCGCTCAAAGCAATCAGTCCTTCGTTAACTTCTTGCAAATTTTTAATGGTTATATATGGTTTTTCAACCGGCGTCGGATTATCAAGATATGATATTTTCATCAAATGCATGATATTCATATATCCTGCCTCGTTCATAACCAGCAAGATAATTTTATCCGGCTCAAGAAGCTGTCCTTTGGACTTTAAGACATCATCGGAATCAGGGTTACGAAGATAGAACTGGCAGCCCAAAATCGGCTTAATTCCTTCATCGGCGGCAAATTTAGACACCGCCTTGCCGCCAAACATATTAGCCGTATCGGTCATGGCAAATGCCGGAGCATTCATCGCCGCCAATTTTTTGACCAAAGCAGGCACCTTCATTGCCCCCTCGGACAAAGAATAAGCTGTGTGTACTCTCAAGTTTATAAACTTTGGCTCCACTTTGGTTCTGCCTTGCCTGTTAGTCTTTTCCTATGATAACAAAATCTGTGTTTCAAACAACGAAAATTTTAGTTATCAAACAACTTATTTCAGTTTAGCTCCGCCAGCTTCTGCGCCTGATCTTCGGCAATCAACGCGTCAATAATCTCACCCAACGCATCACCTGAGACCACCTCGTCAAGTTTGTAAAGTGTCAGGTTGATGCGGTGGTCGGTAACTCTTCCTTGCGGGTAGTTGTATGTTCTTATTCTTTCCGAGCGATCGCCGCTTCCGACCTGCAGTTTGCGTTTTTCGGCATAGGCGCTGTCAGCTGCTTGTTTTTGGGCATTATACAGTTTGGCCCTGAGTTTGCGCATGGCATTGTCGCGATTCTTAAACTGTGAGCGTTCTTCCTGCGATTCGACCACAATTCCGGTCGGAATATGAATAAGCCTTACTGCCGAGCTGGTTTTGTTAACTTTTTGTCCGCCGGCTCCCGATGAACGATAAGCCTCCATCTTAACATCGGCCGGGTTGATATAAATATCAACTTCTTCCGCCTCCGGCAAAACGGCAACCGTTGCCGCCGAGGTATGAACTCTTCCCTGGCTCTCGGTAACCGGAACACGTTGTACCCGATGGGCGCCGGATTCAAATTTGAGTTTGGAAAAAACATTTTTGCCCGAGATTGATGCTGTTGCTTCTTTGTACCCGCCAAGCTCGTTTTCGCTCACGTCCATAACCTCAAACTTCCACCCCTGCAAAGAGGCATAACGCTGATACATCTCAAACAAAACCGCAGCAAACAATGCTGCCTCATCACCGCCGGTTCCGGCTCTAACCTCTAAGATGGCATTTTTTTCGTCATCATCGTCTTTAGGCAGCAACAATATTTTAATTTCTTGCTCTCTTTGCGGCAGTTTTTCTTTTATCTCAAAATATTCACTTTCTGCCAACTCGCGCATTTCCTTATCGATTGATGTGTCGTCCATCATTTCCTTGGCGTCTTTAAGATTTTTTTCCAAAGTATTATATTGCTCAATAGCCTCAACCACCGGAGCCAAAACCGCAATTTCTTTGTTCATTTTAATCATTTCATCTGTAGACACACCTGGTTCGGAGATCAAAGCATTAAGCTCTTTATAGCGGTTAACTACATTAGCCAAATTTTCAGCAAAATTCATTTTAGTAATCCTCAAAAAATTAATTGGTCATTTATACAAGAAAATAGCAGTAAGCTTCAAAAAGCCTCTGCTATTTTCCACTAGATTTTTTAGCTATCGATTCGCTTCGAGCAACGGATCCAAAGCGATATTGGTTTTTTTGTTAGGACGGGCAACTTTTGTTAAAACACCATTAATATAAACATTAGCTCCGTCATAGTTACCCAACGACAAAATCATGCCTTTGCCTTCGGGAACAGTATAAGTATCACCTTTTTGCAACACTTTGCTCAAATATAGCTTAGAATCATCTTTAACTTCCACCCAGGTCTCTTTTAAGACCTCAATAAAGACACCGTTATCCGGAATATTGGAAACGGTTGCATTTTCTTGTTCAGGCAATGTCTTTTGAGTATTTTCGGGGGATGATTTTTCAGTATCAACAACCGGGGTATTATCCGCAACCGGTTCGGCATAACTTTGTTCCGATACCCTAATTTGCTCCTCAACTTTTTCCTCGTTCATCGGTTGTTCGTCTGCAACAGCAGCTTCTTCGGCCGGTGGTTCAAAATTAAAATCCTCAACCACAATCACACCGGCATCAACTGGAACATCAGCCTCGACTTCCTGAACATCTGTTTGAGAAACATCAATATCTGTTTCTGCTTCGTTGTTTGAGCTCAAAGAACTCCAACCAAGATAAATCAATACAATCGCAAGCAAACTTATAACAATATATTGCATTCCGGGCATAGAAGCCTCCGGTTGCGGCTCCAAAACGTGTATATCGTTAGGTTCGGAAATATTGGTTTCTTCCTTATATAGTTCAACGATATTTTCACCGTTAAGCCCCAAATAGTTAGCATAAGAGCGAATAAAGCCGATTCCATAAGGCAAAGGAGGAATTTCCTTATAATTACTGTCTTCAATGGCATCAAGATAAATTTTCCGTATACATAATTTTTTAGCAACATCAGCTGTTTTAAGGCCTTGATTAAGACGCACTTCTTTAAGCATTGCTCCTACTTTGGTAATTTTTGGAGCTTTAGGCTTGCTATCTGTTTTTTTCTCAGCAACAGCCTCCGAAGAAATCGATTCGGTGTTTTTGCTTTTACTTTGATTTTCAATATTTTTTTCTTTTTTCACTTTTAGGTATCCCTTTGCTGTTTAGAATCTATATGCCAACTATCTTACATAGTTTTTAAAAAATTTCAATACCGTGATCTTGAGCATAAGCAATAAGTTGCGGTCGCAATGTTCGCTGATTATAATCAAGCAAGGTTTGAATATAATCGGCCAAAAGCACGGTGTTGGCGGAGCGTATCATTTTTTTTACTTTTCCGAAAGCTGCCCCGGATATTGATAAATTGCGATAACCCAAACCAATAAGCACCATTGCTTCAATAGGGTTAGAGGCCATTTCTCCGCAAACCGAACAAGTAACATTTGCATAATTTGCCTTAACAACAATCTCTTGCATAATCCTCAAAAAAGGCACCGATAAGACATCATATCTTTCAGCCAAACGATTATTAGTTCTGTCACAAGCAAACATAAATTGAGCCAGGTCATTGGTTCCAACCGAAATAAAATCGGCTTCTTTTAGTATTGCGTCCAACTGAAACACTACTGATGGCACTTCAATCATCAAACCGACATTAACCTTACTCGGAATATCTTTTGAACGGCGTTTTTCTTTTTCCAGTTCAAGCATCAAAGTTTCTTTGGCTTCCTTAAATTCGGCCAAATTAGCAATCATCGGAAACATAACGTTAAGCTCTTTGCCTTTGGCTGCTCTTATAAAAGCTCTCATCTGTTGGCGCAAAATGGCTCGACGATCAAGCGTAATCCTGATAGAGCGCCAGCCGATTGCGGGGTTTTCTTCACCGGAATAAGTCCAGTAAGGCAATAGTTTATCCGATCCCACATCAAGGCTTCTGAACACCACTTTTTTATTGCCGGCTCTGTCAAGCAGGTTATTGTAATAAGCAATCTGATGTTCCACATCGGGCATTTTTTCTGCAGCCATAAAAGGAATTTCGGTTCTGTATAATCCAATGCCGTCGCAGTTGGTAGTTTCTAGATAATCCAAATCAAAATTCAAACCGACATTAATGTACATATTAATGCGCTTTTTATCCAAAGTTTTAGCCGGAAGATTTTTTAATTCAAGTAGTTGCACAGCCAAGCGTTCGCGCTCGGCAATATTAGCTTTTATCTTTTCTATTGTTTTATCGGAAGGACGGACATAAACCACGCCGTTGTCGCCGTCAACGGCCAAAATCTCACCGGTTTTTATCTCTTTATAAATTCCTTTAATTTTGGAAACGACAGGGATTCCCAAAGCTTTTGCCACGATAGCCACGTGCATGGTGGGTGTTCCCTCTTCCAAAATAAGGGCTTTGATTTTATGATAGTCATAATCCATCAAATCGGCCGGACCCATGGTTTGAGCGACAATCACAATTTCATTAAGATTTGCAGCCTTGATATCCGTGTTATCTCCGCTCAAATAAGCCAGCAGTCTGTCAGCCACATCACGCAAATCATGCAAACGCTCTTTAAGATAGGTATCTTGTGTTGCCGAAAGCCTGTTCCACATATCCTCATAAGCTCTTTCAACTGCAGCCTCAGCAGTCAACCCCCCATCGACATGTCCGGCAATTTTGTTATACCATCCTTTATCTTTGGCAAACATCCGATAAGCATCCAAAATATCGGCATGCTCGCCCAATCCAAGCTTGCTTTCATTAAATTTTTTATCCAAATCGGCATTCATTTTGGCGTGAGCTTGCGCCAGTCTTTTAAGCTCGTCATCTTTGTCATCGGCAAAAATTTTATTGATAATTTGTCGTCTGCGGTGTACTACTGCCGGCCCGATTCCAAAGCCGCGGCTTAAAGACATACCCTTATAAGAATCTCTGGTTGCTTGACCGCGTTTTTGCATAAAAGCGTTTTTATATTCGCGCATTTCGTCAGAGGCAACCCATTCGGCAAAAGCCATAGCCAAGGTTTCCAAAGCATCGACTTCGGATTTTTTAAAATTATACAAATCTTTTTTGTACAGACACAATACACCGATGGACCGTCCCCAACGTATTATTGGCGTCCCGAGAAAACTTTTATATTTTTCTTCGCCAACTTCGGCTCGATACAAGAAATCAGGGTGTTGCCAAATATTTTCAACCGTTGTTGTTCGTTTGCTCATAGCAATACCACCAATAATACCATCGCCCACTCTCAAAGTAAGATTATTGGTTATTTTGGCATTAAAACCGCAGGCAGCAAAAAGTTCTAAATAGTTATCATCCAAAACCAGATAACATGCAGCCGCATCACATTCAAACTGTTCGGCCAATAATTTGGTGGCTTTATTAAGTTTTGCGGACATATTCAATTTACTGCCGATAATTTTTTTAAGCATTTTCAGCATATCCAAGGCTTTATTTTTGACTTGAGCCACCATAATTTTCCACCATTTTTAATTTTTTTACCTTGCGTTTTTACTTATATTCTTTATATTCGTATTCATCAAGCAAAAACTAAAATTTATTAAGGAATAAAAAATGGCTACGACATACAAAAGAGGCGATAAAGACACCCGTCCTTGGGGAACGTGGGAAGTATTGGACAGCGCCGATAACTATTGTGTAAAAAAAATTTGTGTAACTCCGGGTAGCACCTTGTCTTTACAATTGCATCACCATCGATCAGAACATTGGATTATTGTTTCAGGTGAGGCGGTTGTTACGCTTGGCGAAGAAAAACTTATTAAAAAAGCCAACGAAGCGATATATATACCAGTAGAAACCAAACATCGCATCCAAAACGACACTTCATCCGATGTGGTTTTTATAGAGATACAAACCGGAGATAATTTAGATGAAAATGATATTATTCGTTTTGAAGATAAATACGGACGCGTTTAATTTTACGGGACATATATAAAATGAGTTTCAGAGATTTAGGCCTTAGTGAGCAAACCATAAAAGCAATAGACGAATTCGGCATTTCCGAGCCAACCACGGTTCAAGCCGATGTTATTCCCGCCATTTTGGAAGGAAGAGATATTTTTACGATAGCTCCCACCCGCTGTGGCAAGACCATGTCTTATGTATTGCCACTTTTGGATATTATTAATGCCAAAAAGGCCAAAAATATTTTGATTATTACGGCCAATTCGCAAATGGCAGTTAAGACCTCGGATTGTTTGGCGATATTCAACAAATATCACGAAATTAACGGTGCGGCGGTTAAAGAGGGAGAAGGAAACATTGCCGATGAATCCAATGTTATTATAGGCGCGCCAGATTTGCTTGTAGATGTTGTCGACAACGCCAAAGTTGATTTATCCAAGGTAGACATTTTGGTGGTTGATGACATCAATCTGATAAAGAAGAACAAGCAGCTTGAAAATTTGGAAAAGATTTTGGCTTTGTTGCCGTCGGAAAAACAAAACATTGTTTACACCAATCGTCGCTCCAAAGAAACACAAGATATTTTATCCAAAATATTAAAAGCTCCTGAGGAAATAAAGATAGACAAGACCAAAGAGCAAGAGGTTGATAGCTCGGTAAAATCAACTAACACAAATTGTAAAAGCAAGCCGATTAATACATCAGTAATTGATGAGGAGGTGGTAGCATTGGCTTCCAAGCTAAAATCGTTTGGCGGCAAAGTTCCTCAGTTTATTCTAACCAAAGGCATTATTGCCGAAAGTGAAGAAAAATAATTGACCGTAATTTTTGGTTTTTTGCCCGCCGTTGTTGCGGGCAAAAAAGTATCTTGACAATTTTCTCAAAATAGTGTTCATGAAAAATATCATTAACAATTTTTTAGATAATTATTATAAAGGAAAGCTTGCCCTCCAAAAAATATCTGCATATTTGTATATCTTTTAAAAAATTAACTTTGCAGGCTTTCCTTTTTCAATATATTAAGAGTGATGGAGAAATCTTTTTCATTTCAGATTATAATCCAAAGTACATAAATCTCTGTCACTCTTTTTACAATATATCCGATTAATCTGCCGTGAGGTACATTAATTGTGATTTCTGACGTGATTTCTAATTTAAGCCGGACGCTCGAGTAGCCTCTGGCTTTTTTTATATTTAAAAACATATTGACAAAATATCCAAAATGATGTTTATAGAAAACATCACTAAAAATTTTTTATAGATTATTATAAAGGAACGGCAGTTAAAACTTTTTTGTTCAATTCCTTAAATTTGCGTAAAAAACTGTCGTTCCTTTTTCAAGATATAGTGCAAGAGTGGTAGAAAAAATCTTTTTCATAACTGAGCATAGTGGTCTCTATTCCGCCACTCTTGTTTTAAATCAATATCCTGATCTACCATGAGGTACATTAGGGTAAGATTTATAAAATAAAAGGCGAAAGCTGCGTCTGCCATTTGTCGAGTAATTAAAATTATGCTGCTTTCGTCTAATGTAAGATCTGCCGTGAGGTATCTCTTACATTTTTAGGTTTCATGTCATATTGTAGCCGGACGCTCGGGTAGCCTCCGGCTTTTTTTATCTTTTTAAAAAAAATATCTTGACAAAATATCCAAAATGTTGTTTATAAACCCCGTCAGTATATATTTTTAGGATGATTATTATAAAGGACAAGTTCTCAATTTCGTTTTTTTCCAGGCATTGTTTAAAATGAAAGAGAGTTGTCCTTTTCAAAATACAAAGAGCGGCGGATAGAAAATAATGATATCAGCCATAGGAAGTAAAAACCCAATCCTATCCGTTGCTCTTTTTTGATAAATTGTTATTGGCCTGTCGTGAGGTATGCCATTAACAATTTCATGTTTCAAAGAACTGGAAGCCGGCAATATTCTCAATTCATCATCAGCAGTTTAGGTCTAGTAATCACGTATTGTCGGCTTCTTTTTCAAAGAACTTTCTTTGCCATTATCATAAAAAAAGGCGCCGACCGGTATCAAAAAACCCGTCCGCGCCTTAAACGTTTTAAAAAACTTAACACTTAAACCGCCACATCTCCTTTAATTGCCGGATGACATTGGTAGTTAACCAACTCAAAATCCTCAAACCTAAAATCGTCAATATTTTTGACATTAGGGTTGATTTTCATCTCCGGCAAGGGATAAGGCTTGCGTGTGAGCTGCAATTTTACCTGCTCAAAATGGTTGGAGTAGATATGTGCGTTGCCAAGCGTGTGTACAAACTCACCCGGCTTAAGCCCGCAAACTTGCGCCACCATCATCGACAACAGCGAATAAGAGGCTATGTTAAAAGGCACGCCCAAAAACATATCGCAGCTGCGTTGATAGAGCTGGCAATTTAATTTGCCGTCAGGAGTAACATCAAACTGGAAAAAACAATGACAAGGCGGCAACGCCATCTCGTTAATCTGAGCCGGATTCCAAGCTGTAACAATCATCCTGCGGTCTTGCGGATTCTTTTTTATGCGCTCAATCACATCTTTGATTTGGTCGATTCCCTGCGAGTTAAAATTGCGCCATTGGTGTCCGTAAACCGGGCCCAAATCGCCGTTTTCATCGGCCCATTCGTCCCAGATTGTAACATTGTTGTCGTGCAAATACTTAATATTGGTATTACCCGACAGCAACCATATCAACTCATGAATAATGGCGCGTAGATAAACTTTTTTGGTTGTAACCAAAGGAAACCCCTGGCTCAAATCAAAACGCATCTGGCGGCCGAAAACCTTGCGGGCATAAATACCAGTGCGGTTATCGGCGTCTTGTCCGTTGTCCAAAATGTCTTGCAACAAATCCAAATACTGTTTCATAAAAACTCCTTTTTTGGTTAATGATTAATAATTGCTAAAGTAATAGATTTCAAAACACTTTGATCAACAAACTCTCCTTTTTTGACACGAATTGTGGTAATAACGTTTTCTTCGTCATAATCAGGTGAAATTTGCTTATATTCTTTGTCCATTTTTTCAACACATTCCGATATATCAATCGGATTTCCGCTAAGCCCTTTGTCCATCTCGCCCCTGTAGCAACAATCGACAATGATTTCGGGCGGCATTTTTTGCATAAACAGTTTATAGATACTGGCCCCGCCGCAAATATACAATGGTTCTGCAAAATCTTTCAGCTGCTTGATATCGTTAACCACAAAATGATTTTCTTTATCCGACACTTCATAATTTTCATCAAAAGTCAGCACATAAATTTTGCGATTCGGTAAAGTGCGGTTAGGAAAACTTTCATAAGTGGTTTGCCCGCAGACAATATTTGTCCCGTTAGTAATCCTGCGAAAACGTTTAAAATCGGATGGAATATGCCACGGTATCTGAGGGCCGATACCAATGATATTATCTTTGTCATGACGACACCAAATTGCAATTTTGGTCATAAAACGACTCCTTTTTGTTTGTTTTTAGTATAATCATATTTGCCAAAATCAAAACCAAAGAGCATACAGTTGTGGACAAATAGCGACAAGACAAGACTATTTAAAATCCTTGCAATTTTTAATAAATGGTATTATATTACTAAATGTCGGTTTTTACGACTATAACACTAGAGGCTCTATGGAATAGATGCTTTGGACCCGGGGGCAGTACCCGGCGCCTCCACCAATCAAGAGTTTTTAAGGGGGCGATATAGGTTTGACAGGGTATAGTAAAGATGGGTAAGCTGTGTTCGGCAAGACACCACCGTTATCGGTTCAAAATAAAATGAATGCTAACGATAATAACGTAGCTCCTGTTGCTATCGCTGCTTAATTTAGCAGTTGCAACAAACTAAATTCTCGAAACCATGGAGTGTTTTGAGTGGGGTTTGGGGCTTTCCTATCAACAGAAAAGCCCTTTTGGGGAGAAACGCCATGATGGATGGAATTAATTATGACAAACTGGTTGAAAAATCGCTCAAACATGTTGTGATTGAAGCGCTTAAAATAGCAGCCGACGAAGGTTTACCTGGCGAAAATCACTTTTATATTTCATTTAAGACCAATCATCCTGATGTCAGGATGTCATCAGATTTGCTAAATCAGTATCCGGAAGACATGACCATAGTTTTGCAGCATCAATTTGCCAATTTAATGTTATCGGAAAATTATTTTGAGGTTGATTTGAGTTTTAGTGGAATAGCACACACTTTAAGGATTCCCTATGATGCTATAACTTATTTTGCTGATCCACATGCCAGGTTTGCCCTAAGTTTTGCCATGGAAGATACGTTTTCCCAAACCGCGCATCCGCAGCAAGATTCAAATCAAAAAGTCTCTGGCGGGACGGCAGAAGTTGTATCCATAGATGCATTTCGGAACAACAAATGAAAAAGATATCCGTAGTCATATCCGGTCGCCACGCCACCAGTATTTGTTTGGAAGAAGAATTTTTGCATGAGCTTAAGCGAATTGCACTAATTAAGCACAAAAGCCTAAATGATATGGTAACCGAGATTGACCGCAATAAAAAAACCAACAATCTCTCAAGTGCTATCCGCATTTTTATCTTAAAAGAGTTGAAAAACAGCTAAAAAATCCGTTCTAAAAGAGGGGTGTAAAGGATTCTATTCCTCTTCGTCATCAAAATCGTCATCTGCCATTTCAGTATCATCATCAAAAACATCGTCTTCTTCATCGACGCCAGCTTCCAACAACAGCGGCTCATCACTCTCCATTTCTGACTTTTTGCGCCGACCTCTGCGCTTGCGGGTGGGAGCTTTTTTCTTCATTGCATCAATAATGTAATGTCCGGCAATTTTATATAAATCGACCAAATGATTATTATACATATGGTCAGCTCCTTCAATCATTGCATATTCGACCGTAACGTTACGTTGTGTGTTAAGCCTTTTTACCAGCGAAGTAACACTTGAAGGAGTAACAATTTCATCAATACAACCCTGGGTGATTAAACCAGAGGTAGGGCAAGGAGCCAAAAATGCAAAATCTTTCTCGTTTGCTGGAGGCGAAACGGCAATAAAATTATTAATATCAGGACGTCGCATCAAAAGTTGCAATCCAATCCATGCCCCAAAAGAATATCCGGCAATCCAGCATTGCCGCGCCTCAGGATTTGTCGCTTGCAACCAGTCCAAAGCCATAGTTGCATCAGACAATTCGCCGGGACCATCTTCAAATTGTCCCTGCGAACGCCCTACACTACGAAAGTTAAATCTCAACACCGAGAAACCCAAATTTTGAAACACACTAAAAAGCGTATAAACCACCTTGTTATTCATAGTTCCGCCATATTGCGGATGCGGGTGCAAAATAAGAGCAATCGGGGCATTGGGGTTATCGCTTTGATGATAACGTCCTTCCAAACGTCCGGCATGGCCGTTAAATAATACTTCCGTCATTTTATCACAAACCTAAAATATTGTTATTTTTTAATATTATAGCCAACTAATCTCTACAAAGAGTTAATTTTGAGAGAATTTATCACAAAAAAGAATCAAAATTCAAGCTAATTTTGCAAAAGCGACCATATCAAATATAATCAAATGAACATAAAAAACAAAAATTAAGTAAAATATAACAATTTTGTAATATTATAATCTGGCATTTTGTGTTATGATAATAATATATTCGATAATTTGTGGGAGGTAAAGGCCATGCAAAAAACAGTTTTTTTATGGTTGGGAATCATGGGCCTTACGGCAGCAAGTAATGCTTTTGCTCAGCTGCCGGCCAATCCGTGGAATACGACAGACTTTGACACGGCAGTTTCGGCGGCATCCGATTCTGGAGTCGGGCATATCAGCCGTTCTGAAGATACTGGTGCAAATATTCCTTCCATCAAATACAAAGCCATAAATGCTGAGGCTTCGACTCCGGTTTATGAACCTGTAATAGATGCTTCTGGCAATGCCAAAACGGGAGTTACGGTAAGGAGTGTAAATACTTTAAGCACCACCACAGCCAAGGATGTAACGCCCAGCAATAGTCAAGTTTATAGCGGCAACAGTTCTTGGCGTGGTTCTGGGCGTTTTGGTCAGTTAGACTATACTGGCAATGTTACCACTTATGGCACGGCCTATGGGCAGGAGATGCTTGCTCCCGAGGTTAATAATCACAACATGAATATTATGTTGCAGCATTTAAGGGATTTAGGTTATAAAATTCCTGACAGTTATGATAATAAATTCAAAAATTTTGCTCAAGATTATGCTAAAGACTTAAAAGAAGCCTATGATGGCTTGGGACATCAGAACAATCCGTTTGATACAATGTTTTCCGGGTTTTTAGATGTAGTAGAAGACCAGTCAGGCCTTGATATGGAAAATTTATTGTTCAACAGTATAGACCTCATAAATATGGATTAAAGGTAAAGCCGATGCAAAGAAAGTTTTTTTTCAGTTTATTTTTTATTTCTTTATTGATTGTTGAGGCACAAGGGCAAATTATTAGCGTCTCGTCAAAGCCTGTTGTTTCGGCGGCTTCATCGCAAACAGACAAAACATCTACCGCAGCTCAAACTGAGCGCCTTCTAAATAAGGAAGAAATAGAGGCTCTTATCAAAGCAGAGCCGGTGGCAGCAGCCATGACACCAGAGCAAAAAGCAGAGATAGATACCAAAGCCAAAAAAAATATGCTATCATCCGTTAAAAGACAACGAGTAAGGGATCGCAAAGATTTTATATCAAGCATGACCGCCATGGAAAAAGTCATTGCTCGCCGCAAAGCACTATCCTCGGGGCAAAGTATTGAAGAAGCAGCTTTAGTCGAAGAAGCGGTTGAGTACCCTGATGTCAATCCGTTTTCCGATAAAGAGATGCAAAATTATCTGTTTGAAAAAGCGGGATTAAACAGTTCATCTTCTGCATCGGAGTCCGTATCTGATGCCAAATAGCACACCTTGTATTATATTGGTTGAACCGCAGTTGGCGGAAAATATCGGCATGGCAGCCCGCGCCATGAAAAATTGTGCCTTAACGGAGCTTAGACTGGTTAATCCAAGGGAAAATCACTTATCAGCTAAGGCTTTGTCTGCATCTTCCAATTCCGAAGAAATTTTAGGGCAAGCCAAAGTATATGCTTCAACCGAAGATGCAATAGCGGATTTGCAGTATGTTTTGGCCACCACGGCCAGACATCGCGACCAAACCAAAATGGTTTTTAATGCCGATATTGGAGCAAAGGAAATTTTTTCCAGGGTACAAAACGGCGAAAAATGTGGGCTAATGTTTGGTCCGGAGCGCACCGGTCTTCACAATGAAGATATATGTCTTTGTGATGCCATTATCAATGTGCCTCTTAACCCTGAGCATTGTTCGCTCAATCTTTCACAAGCGGTTTTGTTGTTAGGATACGAGTTTTATAAAGCAGTTACCGATTCAAGACCAGCCGAGCTAATAACCAATCACACATCTGTTGCCTCCAAAGAAAAAGTTTTAATGTTTTGCCGTCATATAGAAAGCAAACTCGAGCGGTTTGCCAATTACCAAGATGAGCAAAAGAAAGAAAAACTAATTATCAATCTGCGCAACATCTTCACGCGACGAGAAATGACTGAACAAGAACTCAACACTTTGTACGGAATAATCAACTATCTTAGCAAAGAATAAAGCTACAATCCTGGGTTTTGTTGCCCGGCAAACGGATTATATTGTCCGACTCCGCCGAAATATTTGCGGAAGAAGCCCGGATTTTGCCCCTTAACCTCGGTTTTTTCTTCTGATGGAGCAACATCCTTCCCGTCTTCTTGAGTCAGACGATTAATTTGCGTAACTTTACCATTGTCGTTGAAAGTGATTTTCAAAACATCGCGCTTGATTTCTTCCGGAGCAAAGAAAGCCACGCGTTTTATGTCAGAAGACATATAAATCCATGTATTTTTATCCAAAGACACCACTGCCGAAGGCGCGCCCAAAATTTGCACCACTTCCTGTTGCGAGCTTCCCTTTTGAATCTTATCGATTCTTTCTTGCGACGGCATATTACCGTTGTGTGTAACAAACCATTCATCCTGTTTAGCGCTTGAGCAGGCACATAATAAGGTGATACAAAAAAGAGCGGGAACAATTTTGTTTATTGACATATCAACATCCTTGCAGTTATATCCTAAAAATAAGATATCTGAGTTTATAACACAAGGAAAATATTAATGCAAAACCTTTTTACTTATCCCCTAAAACTTGAGGATATGAGCCAATCAACTCAAAAATATCGGCTTATTGCCACAGCCGAAAATCTTGAATATATAAGTAATATCATGCAGCTTCCCGTCAAAAGATTTGAGGCGGAAATTAATGTAAAGCTTCATACCAAAGAGCATATTATAGATGTTTTGGGCACTATTGATGCCGATGTTGAACACACCAGCGTTATTTCGCTTAAAAACTTTCTTCGCAATTATAAAACGGATTTTACGCTTTGTTTTGATACCAAAATGACAGCCCAAGAGCAGCAAAAACTTGATTTGGACATAGAAGCAGACGTCCCCGATATTTTGGAAGACGGCAAAATAGATTTGGCGGCCATAGCCATGGAGCAATTAGCGCTTGTTTTAGATGATTTTCCAAGACAAGAAGGAGAGGTATTTTCATTTGCTTCGGAGTTTGATGAAGAAACCACACGTGCGAGCAATCCATTTTCGGTTTTGGAAAAATTAAAAAAATAGCAAAAAAGCCTTGCCAAATATAAAATTTTTGATTAAAAGGTCATAAGAATTTCGCAAATAACAGGCATTTATTTAGTTGCTTTTTAAAACTAAATGGTTTACAAATGCCGATAGTCAAATTGGAATAACCTTAAAACAAAGAGTATAAGAAGATGGCAACACCAAAGAAAAAGACTTCAAAATCTCGTCGTGACATGCGTCGTTCTCATGATGCATTAAAGGCCAATTCCTATATGGAATGCCCCAACTGCGGCGAGCTAAAAAGGCCTCACAACGTATGTCCGAAATGCGGACAGTACGATGGCCGTGAAGTAGTAACACAAAAAACTGCAGAATAATAAAACAACAAAGCCTTAAAAAAGGTTTTTTGCGACGGAGCAAACAGTGACTGAAAATAATATGGTTATATCAGTTGATGCAATGGGGGGAGACAACTCCCCTCGAGTCGTTATAGAGGGTTTAGCTCTTGCGGCCAAGAAGCATCCTGACATTAAGTTTCTTGTTTTTGGCGATACCGCCCAAGTCAATCCGCTGATGCAGCGATTTCCGGAGCTAGCCAAGGTTTGCGAAATGCGTCATTCTCCCGAGATGGTTCACAACGAAGACAAGCCATCATCGGTTATTCGCAACCGCAACACCAGCATGTTCATGGCCATTGACGCTGTTCGCAAAGGTGAGGCGCAGGCTATTGTGTCAGCCGGTAACACCGGTGCCTTGATGGCAATATCCAAATTAACCCTAAAAACGATTACCAAGATACATCGTCCGGCGATTGTTAGCATTATGCCACATCGTTTTGGCAAATATGTAATGCTTGATCTTGGCGCCAATACGGAATGTGATGCCGTTAATTTGGCGGAATTTGCCTTTATGGGAGAGATTTTGGCGCACCATGCTTTGGGAATTGCTCGCCCAAAAGTAGCTCTTCTTAACATTGGTTCAGAAGATATGAAAGGCAAAGAAGAGATTCGTCAGGCGGCGCAAATGATTAAATGCTCCAAGATGGACATAGATTTTATTGGTTTTATTGAGCCTCACGAGATAGCTAACGGCAAGGCCGATGTTGTTGTTGCTGACGGATTTACTGGCAACATTGCTCTAAAATCGATAGAAGGCACGGCCAAACAGATTACCCGCATGATAAAAGACGCTGTTAAAAGTTCGATTTTAGCCAAGATCGGCATAATTTTCATGCTTCCGGCAATTTGGAAAATCAAAAAGATCATGGATCCTAGGCTCTACAACGGTGCAATGTTTGTGGGTCTCAATGGTTTATCAGTCAAAAGCCACGGCGGAACAGATGCTCTTGGATTCTCCTATGCTGTTGACAATGCAGCCAAATTGGTTCGTCAAAATTTTGTTCCAACCATACAAGCCGAGGTTGAGAAAGTTGATTTTGACGAGATCCAAACCGTATTATATGATATGTATTAAAGAATTGTTTTTTTATTTAGCAGGTCCCTTGATTAAGGGGCCTTTTTGTTTAACATATTTATTTGAAAAAAAGACAAAAAAGCTGTGGATTATATCTTGCCAAGAGAACCAATTTATTATAAGACTACAGCAAGTAATAACAACAGATATATATAAGGATTTGCGATGAAAACTGTTACCCGTTCAGATGTTGCCGAGGCAATTTATACCGAGATTGGTTTATCAAGAAAAGATTCTAATGATATTTTGGATATGATTATTGATGAGATAGTCAAAGAGCTTAGTTTAGGCAAAGAGGTTAAATTATCATCTTTTGGGACATTTTCACTCAGAGATAAGAGAGCTCGTACTGGCCGCAATCCCAAAACCGGAGTTGAGGCGGTTATTTCTCCGCGTCGGGTTATTTCGTTTAAGCCGTCGCAAACTATGCGCAAACTAATCAACAAATAAAGGTAAACCATGCCTGTAAACAAGAGTAAAGCAGCTTTTAGGACAATTGCCGAGCTAGCTGAAGAGCTTGGTGTTGCCACGCACGTTTTGCGCTTTTGGGAGACCAAGTTTGAGCAAATCAAGCCGATGAAGCGCTCCGGCGGCAGGCGTTATTACCGTCCTGACGATGTCAAGCTGATTAAAACCATCAAGCATTATTTATATGACGAACGCTATACGATAGAAGGCGTGCAAAAACTGTTTAAGGAAAAAGGTCTCAAAGCCATTTTGGGTGAGGAGATACAAAAAGACTTTTTTGCCGAAGCTCCGCAAGAGATGGAATTGTCAGGTGATGCGCGAGACGTACTAAATAACATAAAAGAGCAGCTCAAAGTCTTGCAAGAAGAATTAAAACAAGCATTAGAAAATACCAAACAATAAAAAGAGCCTCTTTAACAAGAGGCTTTTTTGTTACGCGACGTCAATACCGAAACATAGTTTTGCCAACCATCCGATAACAAAAGATATCAAAGCCACCGACAGGCTGATTAAAGACATCTCGGCAAACTTGCACCAAAACGATTCGGACTTAACCACGGCGATATAAAAGTTAAATATGGCAATCAAAGCCACCACAATGGCAATCATGGTCACCAATGCCCCAATAAACATATTCTCGGGGAATATAAGATAAGGCAACACCAAAAACACCACGGTTAAAAGATAGGTAAAACCGGTATAAACGCTGGCTTTCAAGGCTTTTGGGTTGCCATCGGCGCGTTCGGCCAAATAGTTAGAAACAGCCATTGACAGCGTTGCGGCGATTCCGGTAATGGTTCCGGCCATAGCGATTAAGGTGGTGTTGGCCAAGACAAAAGTAAGCCCGACGATGGTTCCGGTCAGCTCAACCAAAGCATCATTTAAGCCCAAGACCATGGCGCCGACATAGTTCAGGCGTTCTTCGTCAAGCATATCAATAAGTTCACGCTCGTGCCTTTCTTCGTCTTTGATAATTATGGCAATTTCGGGGATTTCTTTTTTTTAGCTTTTCCATGTTGGCCACCCCGTCATACTCACCATTTTCCAATAGCTTAATTACAAAAGTATAACCCAAAATCATTTCCAAAAATCTAAAGAAAATGACTTTTAGTTTGCAGGGTTTAACCTCTTTGTTGGTATATTTTTTCCAAATTTGGGCGTGTTGTGCCTCATCAGCGGCAATTTGCTCCAAAACTTTGCGATTATGCTCGTCTTTTTGGCGTTTGGCAAAAGAGGCGTAGATTTTAGCGCTGGTTATCTCAATTTTTTGAAACTCGGCAATAGCGTTTAAGGCCTCGAGTGATATATTTGTTTGGTTCATGTTTTTTACTCCATATATAAAACACCTGTGTCAGACAGGTGTTTTAAATATGGTCGGGACGAGAGGAACGCTAAGTAAAATATGCCGCTGCTCCGGCATATTTTGTCTGCAAGTTCTTTGGAACATCTTATTGAGCTTGGGCAAGGAATTGCCGCAAGCGAAATTAGATGCCAAAGAGGATAATCCTCTCCATATATAAAACACCTGTGTCAGACAGGTGTTTTATATATGGTCGGGACGAGAGGATTTGAACCTCCGACTTCTTGCACCCCATGCAAGCGCTCTACCAGGCTGAACTACGTCCCGCACATATAACCTACAATAATTTTTTATCTCCTGCAAGAAGTCTTCCTCCGACTTCTTGTCTGGCTCGTAAGGCTCTGCCTTTTGAAGCAAAAGCCAATCGCCAACTCGCTGCGGTCACTCGTTTTTTAACTTTGTTTGTGCAAACTTGTCGTTTGCCAACCAAATAACAAAACATCGTCCGTCGTTAAAAAACGTTTCACCGGAACGTTTTTTTGCCTCCGGCCCCATGCAAGCGCTTTTACCTCAGCTGAACTTAAGTCCCGCAAACATTGGATAAATATTTAGCACAAAAATTTTTTAATGCAACAGCTTTTTATATAAAAGCCTTGTAATTTTTACAAACGAATTTTATTTAAAAAAGCAGGAGGCACCACCATGACCGATATTATCGAAACATTCAAAAACCGCCGGTCGATTTATTCTCTTGGCCGCAAGGTCAAATTAAGTCAGGCTCAAATTTCATCCATAATCGGCGATTGCGTCAAATATGCCCCCTCGGCGTTTAACTCGCAAAGCGCAAGAGTGGTCATTTTGTTTGATAAAGAAAATCAAAAATTTTGGCATATGGTCTTGGAGCATTTGCGTTCATTGACACCGGCCGATAAATTTGCCCAAACCGCAAACAAGATTGCCTCTTTTGCCGCCGGAGCCGGCACAATATTGTTTTTTGAGGATCAAGAGGTTATAACCGAGCTTGAAAATAAATTTCCTTTGTATAAAGAAGCTTTTGCCAAATATTCATACCAGTCGTCAGGTATGTTGCAATATATGGTCTGGACGGCATTATCAGCCAATAATATCGGAGCCTCGCTGCAACATTACAATCCCCTAATTGATGATGATGTCAAATCATATTGGCAACTGCCTTCATCTTGGATTCTTATGAGCCAAATGCCCTTTGGTGCCATCAAAGCTCAAGCCGATGACAAAGACTTTTTGCCGCTTGATGAGAGAGTAAAAATTTTTGCTTAAGGCTTTTACTTTTTGGTTATTATAACCGAAAAGACATCGTCGTCTGCGTTATATTCAACGCTACATCCGTGCAGAGCGGCAATTTTTTCAACGATTGATAAGCCAAGCCCGCTGCCTTGGGCTTTTTGCCCCGCCGGCCTGAAAAATCTTTCACCTAAGCGTGCCAAAAGCTCTTTCTCAACCTTAACTTTATTGTTGCGGCAAGTGAGGGATTTTTCATTTATTTCAAGAGTGATATCGGCTCCTTCGCCGCTATAGCGTACGGCATTATCCAGCAAATTGCGCAATAGCAATGCCCACAAAAAACTTTGCCCATGTTGTACGAATTCTGGTTTTTTGATGTCGGTGGTAAAAGCTATATTTTTAAGCTTTGCGCTTGACTGTTGTTCTTCAATCGCATTGCCGATAAGAAGTTCCCAATTTAGCTCTTCATCTTCACCTGATGCATTGCCCGATTCCAGTTTTGACAAAGCCAGCAATTGCTCCACCAAGCGGCTCGAGCGCTCGATTCCCTCGCGCAAATTTTTCAAGGCCTGTTGTTGCGTAGGCCTGTCATCATCGGCCATTTCCGCCACATCCAATTGCACTTTAAGCGCGGTCAACGGGCTTCTCAGCTCATGAGCAGAATCGGCAATAAAGCTGCGCTCGCGTTTCAGCATTTCGGCAATTTTTTTAAGTAAATTATTCATTGCCTTAACCAGAGGCAAAATTTCTTGCGGCACGCATTCCTCACTCAAAGGCGATAAATCATCGGGTTTTCGTGCCGTCAAATCATAAGCCAATTTTTTTAACGGCCGAAACTCTTTGCTGATTAATATAATAATGGCCAAGAACAACACCGCCAACCCGCACACCCACGGAACAAAGGTTTCCTCAACCATTTCCAGCGCAACCTCATCGCGATATTCCAGTTCTTGACCGACGGCAATCATATATTTGCCGTCACTGCTTTCCATCCACACCATCCGCCACATATCTTTTTTGCGGCCCAAAGGCTGATTAATAAACCCCGATGCCGGATTATATACAAAATATTTTCCGTTTTCGTTGTCGTGAAAAATCATTTTGCCCTGTTTGTCAAACACGGCAAAGCCGATTGCCTCGTCTTCTTCGTCTCCGTCGTCTTCTAGATCATCGATAATGTCATCAATATTTTTTTGAGTATCAGGCTTAATATTTTGCCAATCTGCAGCCGAAAGTTGACGCGCCAACATCAACTGATAGGTGTCAAAAAATTCGTCAGCTTGCTCTTTGCTTTCATTCCATGCCAAAAAGCCAGAGGCCGACCACACGACCGCGGCAATAATCAAAAACGAAATAATAAGCCGTAATTTAAGCGACAAATTTTTCATCATCCCTCCACCATATAGCCGATTTTGTTTATGGTCTTGATAATATCTTTGCCCAGTTTTTTGCGCAAATGATGTACATGCACTTCAACTGCGTTGCTTGATACATCATTGTCCCAGGCATAAAGTTTTTCTTCAATAACACTCTTTTGCAATACTTTGTTGCGGTTAAGCATCAGCAATTCCAAGAGCTGCAGTTCTTTGGGCGACAACACAACCTCTTTGCCGGAAGATTCAACTTTTTTGGTCTCGGGGTAATAGGTAATGTTTTTTATTTTTACCACCGGTTCCATTTTGTCATTATAACGCCTGATAAGCGCTTTAATTCTTGCGGCCACTTCGGTTAGAGCAAAAGGCTTGGCCAAATAGTCATCTGCACCGCTGTCCAAGCCAATCACTCTCTGATCAACATCGCCGCGCGCCGTCAAAATCAAAACCGGCTCTTTGCGTTTTTGCAAGCGCCATTCTTTTAGGATGCTAAGCCCGTCTTTACCGGGCAAACCCAGATCAAGCACCACGGCGTCATAAGGGGCTTGGAACAAGGCCTCAAAAGCCTCTTCACCGTCTTGGAACCAATCAACGCTAAATCCCAGTTTAGAAAGCCCGATATTAAGTCCGTCGCCAATCAGCCTGTCATCTTCGGCCAAAAGAATGCGCATTTTTTTATTCCTTTTTATTTCTTGGTAATTGAGTCAACATCAATTTCAAAATTCATAAAATCTTTGTCAACCTCGCCTCTGATTTCAACCGTATCTTTTTCGTTGACACTCAGACCTCTCCAGTCATCATCGTCAATCTCGATTGTAACCGAGCCGGTGTTATCCGTAAACAAATATTTTTCACCACCCAAATTTTTCTCGATTTTGCCTTGTAATACTACCGGAGCATCATCGCCCAACTTTAAAGCCTCTGCCACACTAACCGAAGCGATTGTGGGGCCGGTGTATCCTCCCTGATTGGCCGCGCCGAAATTTTGTTGCGCCAAAGCATTGCCTGATATTCCCAGAACCAAGGCCAAAGCCGAAACCATTGCTAATTTTTTCATGTTTTTTCTCCTTTATATCAATAAATGTTAATTTAGACTTTTGTTGCTTACAACTCTAATTCAACATCTTAAACTTAAGGTTTGCTTAAATGCCCAAATAATTTTCAAAAAAATATAAAAGATAAGTATTTTCAATAAGATAAATTATATAAAAAATTTCATCCGTTGATGCTTGCCAAATTTATTATTAAGCAAATAAGCGTTGCTAAAAGATAATTTTTGCTCTAAACTTGCTATCAAAGGGGGAGCAATGGAGTATTGGGATATTTATGATGCCAAGCGCAATTTAACCGGCAAAGTTATTTGTCGCGATGCTCAAGATATGCTTGCCCCCGGCGAATATCATCTAGCTGTTGATGTGTGGTTTATTAATAACAAAAACCAGATTCTAATCCAAAAACGCTCTCTTTCCAAGAAGGCCTATCCCGGTCTTTGGGCGCAATCTGCCGGCGGCGCGGTTCTCAAAGGCGAGGACAGTTTTCAGGCCTTTATTCGAGAGGTTGAGGAAGAATTAGGTATTATCCCTGATATTGGTAAGGCCGAGCTTGTTTATAGCTTTATTCGCCATCAAAACACCATAGCTGATGTCTATCTTATCCGCCAAGACATAAATTTGGAAAAACTATCTTTGCAAAAATCCGAGGTTGAAGATGTCAAATGGGCAAGCTATGCTGAGATAAAACAGTTGCTCAAAGCCAACAAATTTGTTCCCAGTGTTATGGAAGGGCTATATGCCATATTAGAGCATAATGTGGTTATTTTATCCGATGAAGATAGCATTGACTAAATAAAAAAACGCATATTTAAGATGCGGCTTTTTTGGTTGGTTTTACCTTTTTCCTAAACCAAGTTTTTCCTTTTGGTTTCAGAAAACCTTGCGATTTCTTTTTCTTATCCCGATATTTTCTGTCTCCTTTGTGAGAGGTAATAGCTTTTTGCAATGATTTTTTCTTTTCTTTTATTTTAAGCGTTCCGTCTTTTATCTGTTCTTCTATTTTTAATATTTCCATAAATTTTGATTTGCGAGGCTTGGTTTTGTTTTCTTTGGTTTTGTCAACCGAGAAGCCAAATGCTCCCAAATCACGGCCCAAAGTATAATATCTTCCGTGTGCAAAAGCAACCAATCCCATTTTTTCAATGGCCAAACGCCCATCATCTTCAATATATTTTGCATCGACATTGACATTAACAATCTCGGCCAAAAACATATCATGAGTGGCAAATTCTTTTTTCTCTATAACTTTGCATTCCAAGGATATCGGAGCAGCTTTCAACATCGGGATTTTAACTTTTTGCGCCGGCTCCAACTCCAAATTCATCTCTTTAAATTTGTCGGTTGTTTTGCCGGATTTTACCCCGCAAAAATCACAAGCCTTAGCCAGCGGCAAATTAACCAAATTAATTACAAATTCCTTTTTCTTTTCAATCAAAGGATGAGAAAAGCGGCTTTTGCGTACCGAAATATAGGTCAAAGGCGGCTCGGAATTAACAATTCCGGTCCAGGCAATTGTCAGCACATTGGGCTTTTTTACCGTGCCGCAAGTAACCATAACCGGTGGCACGGGAAATAACATTGTTCCAGGTTTCCAAGCCGTCTTAGCCATAAGACATCACCCCTTTTTTAAGCATTACCGAACGGATTTATAGTTTCCTCATTTTGCGATGCCCTCAAATCAAACAAAGATAAGAACACCGTCGACACATAAATAGAAGAATATGTACCAATAATAACCCCAAAGAAAATGGTGAAAGCAAAGCTGCGCAACGTATCACCACCCCATATCAACAAGGCCAAAGCGGCAAACAAAGTTGTTAATCCGGTCAAAATGGTGCGCGACAAAATATCATTGATACTTTTGTTCAACAAATCCACCTGTTTCATCTTCTTGTATTTGCGCAAGTTTTCTCTGATGCGGTCATAAGTAACTACCGTATCGTTAACCGAATAACCGGCCAAAGTCAAAATCGCTGCCACGGTGGTTAAGCTAAAATCCATCTGAAACAAAGACAGCAGACCAACCGTAACAATCACGTCGTGTACCAAACCCAAAATGGCACCCAGTGCAAATTGCCACTCGAATCTAAACCAGATATAAGCGGTAATCGCCAAAATCGCAATCACCGAGGCAATAACGCCGTCTTTTTTCAGCTCGCCTCCAACCTGCGGTCCGACCAAATCGATTCTTCTGTATTCATAAGCTGAACCCAAAGTTTCTTTAATTTGATTAACCACATTCATCTGGGCCTTTTCGTCTAATTCTTTAGCCTGAGCCCTGATAACAAGCTCAGTCCCGTCCTCGCCCATGGCCTGCAAATTAAGATCATCAATGTCCAAATGGCTCAAATCTTTGCGCATTTGCTCCACATCAATAACCTTATCAGACTTGATTTCCATCAAAATACCACCGGAAAAATCAATTCCGAAGTTAAATCCCTTAAATACTATGCAAATAATAGACAAGATTAACAAAGTTGCCGATATTGCATAAGTAATGTTTTTTGATTTCATAAAATCAATATTGGTATCTTTGGTTACCCATTGAAATAATTTCATCATCTTTTCTAATCCTTATAAATTCTTATTAAATCGGCAATTTTGTCGGTTTGTATTTCATCAACCAAGCGGTAATGATTAAACGCGTTACCGTAACCGAGGTAAACATCGAGGTTGCGATACCAACTGCCAAAGTTACGGCAAATCCTCTTACCGGACCGGTTCCGAAATAAAACAAAACAAAAGCAGCCACCAAAGTTGTCAGGTTTGAATCGACGATTGTTGCCCAAGCTTCGGTAAATCCGGCATCGGCGGCATCACGAGTTGAGCGCCCGTTTTTAACTTCTTCGCGCATTCTCTCAAAAATCAACACGTTTGCATCAACCGCCATACCGATTGTCAAGATAATACCGGCAATACCGGGCAGGGTAAGAGTTGCCCCCATCAAACTCAAAACGCCAAGCATCAAAATAAGGTTCATAAATACGGCCACGGTAGTAAATATACCAAACAAGCCATAAGCCGCCACCATAAACAGAACTACCGCTGCCAAACCGACACAAGAGGCTATAACGCCATCTTTAATTGAATCGGCACCAAGTCCGGCACCGACGGTACGCTCTTCCAACACCTCTAGCGGAGCAGGCAAAGCGCCCGAGCGTAACAGCAAGGCCAAATCATTAGCCGATTCAACAGTAAAGTTTCCGGTAATAACTCCCGAGCCGCCCATAATAGCACTTTGAATAACCGGAGCCGAAATAACTTCATTATCTAATACAATGGCCAGGCGTTCACCGATATTGTTTTTGGTAACTTCGCCGAACTTCTTGCCGCCTTGAGTATTAAACTTAAACGAAACGACTGCCTGTCCTTCTTGGAACGACGGCTGAGCATCAACCAAATTTTCACCACCTACAACCGGCTTTCTGGTAATAACATAAGGCTCGCCCATTTCGCCATATGCAAGCTTATATTTGCCACCCAATTTTCCTCTTTTGGCATCACCGGCCTTGGCCGTGCTGTCAACCAGGTGGAAAGACATCTTGGCGGTTTTGCCCAGTAGTTCTTTAACATATTCCGGATTCTGCAGCCCCGGCAATTGTACTACGATGCGGTCAGCGCCTTGTGATTGAATCAAAGGCTCTTTGGTACCAAGCTCGTCAATTCTGCGGCGTACAATCTCAATTGATTGTTCTACCACCCTGGCTTTTAGTTGGTTAAGTGCCACATCGCTGTAATGAATAAGCAACGCACCATCGCTTCCTTCGTCAACCACAATTCCGTCATCAAGCTTTCTGAACAAAGGAATGGCTTTGTTTCTTGCGCCGGCATTTTCAATAACGACTTTAACGCCGTTTTCGTTTGAAGTAAGGCTTTTATAGCGGATTCTGTTTTCACGCAAAATCTGGCGGACAGAATCTTCGTTGGTAGACATTCTCTCTTTCAAAACATCATCAAGCTTAACTTCCAACAAAAGGTTGGATCCTCCCTGCAAGTCAAGCCCTAAATTGACCGGCTGCCACCAACTTGGCAGCATATCCTTATTACTGACCACATTAGGTACGGCAAAAAACACACCGACCAAGCAAATGGCAAGTATAGTAATCACTCTGGATCTAGATAGTTTATACATTTGACTATACCTTAAAAATTATTTTTCATCATCCAAAACATCGCGAACAGTTGCGCGAGAAATTTTAATGGTAATACCATTGGCAATTTCGGCTTTCAGTTCATCTTCGTTTTCTTTAGCCTCAACGATTTTGGCATATATTCCCCCGCCGGTCAAAACCTTGTCGCCTTTTTTAATGGCTTTCAACCTGGCTTCATGCTCTTTAAGTCTTTTTTGTTGCGGCCTGATAAGCAGCAAATAAAAAATAGCAAAGATAAGCAGCAATTGAACAATCATACTGGTAAGCGAAGAACCCGAGGCGGCAGTTCCGGCTGCCTGTGCAAACGCAGGGCTAATAAACATTTTTTCTCTCCATATCAAAATTAAATATAAATATTAAAAGCAATATAAAACAAATCTCACCTGATATATAGGGAAAATTTTATTATTTCACAAGATATTTTTTTAAATCAGAATGTTATTTTAAGTAGGCAAGCGGATTAAGAGCTTTTTTGCCGGCGCGGGTTTCAAAATGAAGCTGCGGAGTGTCAACGCCTCCGGTTGTACCCACGGTGGCAATCGGCGTTCCTTTTGATACCTTTTGCCCTTTGCGTACTTTCAAGGTGTCATTATGAGCATAAGCAGTAACCCATCCGTCATTATGTTTGATTAAAATAAGGTTGCCAAAACCTTTTAGCTCGTTTCCGGCATAAGCAATCGTTCCGGCGTCGGCGGCCTTAACCACGGTTCCTTTGGGTGCTTTGATGTTAATACCGTCGTTATTGCGTCCTTTGGCAATAGGACCAAACTTGGAAATAACTTGTCCTTTAACCGGCCAAGCAAAAGGCTGCTTGCGCTTGGTTGAGGGTTGCACATAGGTGTAGGAACTTTGCGATTTGTTTTTTGTTTGGGTTTTTTTAGGTGTATAAGTAGATTTTGGTGCTGAGGCGGTTGTTTTTTTGGCGGTAACGATAGAGCCCGGCATCAATAATTTTTGCCCGATTTTCAAGGTAAAAGGCGAGCGTAAATTATTGGTTCGGCTAAGCGTTGCCATATCGACATTATAACGTTTTGAGATATTATAAAGCGTATCTCCTTTGGCCACGATATGGTATTTTGCACGCGGCAGTTTAATTGTCTGTCCTATTTTTAAGGTGTAAGGAGGTCTTAGTCTGTTGATTTCAATCACCTCGCGAATAGGGACATCGTTTGAACGGGCAATACTGTAAAGGGTGTCGCCTTTTTTTACCCTAACCGAAGACGGACGGGTTGAATAATCCGGTCCGCCCCAAAGCGTATAGCCGAATATTTTGGTATCTGACGAACAGGCACCAAGCAAGAAAATCAACATAAGCATAAGCAGTCGCTTGCACAACATATATTAAAGACCGCCTTTTCAAATATTTATAAAGCTTTACATTATAAGGATTAGCACCTAACTCTTAATATTTTCTAAATCGACCGGAGACGAATACCTTGAATCCGAAGAAACAATACCATATTCTTTCTGCTTAAGAGCCATGCTTATATGGCGATTAAGCCTTGCCAACATGGCATCAAATGAATCTGCAAATCCCTTGCGGTTAGAATAAGTTATAACAATCATCTGAGCATTAGCTTCATCAATTCGCAAATTTTTGATTGCCGAAACAATATTCCCGAAAAGATAAATTGCTTTTTGCAAAGCCTGTTCTCTGCTGATGTCTTTCAAAGCCAAAACGATTTTGGTTTTATCCACCCTGCCGGCATAACAGTCGTCTGGCAAGACGCCCAAACAAATGGAACTTACGTTTTTAAGCATTTTATCGGCAGTTTCAAAGTCGATTCCTCTGGCAATAAAATCATAAATATCTTTTAATTCCACCACCACGGCCGAAAGTTCTTTATTGTAGCGATTAGCCAAATTAAAGTCGTGCTCAAAACGTTTTTTCAAGGTTTTTTCGTTTAAGATATCGGTAAAAGGATCAATAGCTTGAAAATCGGAAAGCTGGTTTTTAAGTTCATCGGCTTTGGATATGTCTTTGCACAAAAAACTCAGTCCTTTGGCCTTAAGCACCTCGTTTAATATAGGGCGGATTCTAGTAAGCATCAGTAAGTTTTTACCATCGAAGCGTTTTATCAGCATTTGTGTATTGAACGTTGTTTGTTTTTTGGCGGCATTATTAAAAGTTTCCTTCAAAAATTCTTTTGTTCCTTCACTATCTTCTAGCAAGTTCCCGACTATAGGTCTGCCAATGAGTTCTTCTGTGGCATATCCCAAAACTTTGGCACTGTTTTCTTCCACAAAAACAATCTTAAATTCATCATCAATTTTAAAATAAACATCTCCGGCTTCGACTTTCGGAGCTTCTTTTTGATTTTCGCTTTCAATCAAAAATTCTTGCAGGCTGGCCTTGGTTTGTTTCAATGTTTTGAATAAAAATAAAGCGGTTAGTACGGCCGCTCCCGCCAATATTGCCAATATTGCAACCACGATGTCCATTTTATTATCCTCAAAATATTTCTCTTAACTCAAAGCCTAGACGACTAAAAGCTAAAATAAGGTTAAATATGGGTTGATTTTAAACAAAAAAAACACTAATTTCTTTTGTGCTATGAACGAATTAAACAAAAATAACATCGAAATTGCCGATGAAGCAGGCGATAAATATAAATACGGCTTTGTAACCGATATCAAAGCCGATACGGTACCCGTTGGTCTAAATGCCGATATTATCCGCTTGATTTCGAGCAAGAAAGGCGAGCCCGAGTGGTTGCTCAATTGGCGGCTAAAAGCGTTTGAATTTTGGCAAACCATGGTTGAGCCAACTTGGGCCAAATTGAGCTATGATAAGATAGATTATCAAAGTCTGTCTTATTATTCTGCGCCCAAGCAAAAGGTTGCGCCCAAAAGTTTGGCCGAGGTTGACAAAAGTCTGCTCGAAACCTATGAAAAACTTGGTATTCCGCTCAAAGAGCAAGAGGTTTTAGCGGGTGTTGTGGCGGTGGATGCGGTTTTTGACAGTGTATCGGTTGCCACCACCTATCGCGCCAAACTGGCCGAGCAGGGGGTCATTTTTTCCTCTATTTCCGAGGCGGTGCGCGAGCATCCTGATTTGGTGCAACAATATCTTGGCTCGGTTGTGCCATATACCGATAATTTCTTTGCCTGCCTTAATTCGGCAGTATTTACCGACGGCTCGTTTGTATATATCCCCAAAGGTGTCAAATGCCCGATGGAGCTGTCAACCTATTTTCGGATTAATGCCAAAAACACCGGCCAGTTTGAGCGTACCTTGATTATTGCCGATGACGATAGTTATGTCTCATATTTGGAAGGTTGTACCGCACCGCAACGCGACGAAAATCAATTACATGCCGCCATTGTCGAGATTGTGGTTTTAGATAATGCCGAGGTCAAGTATTCCACGGTTCAAAACTGGTATCCCGGCGATAAGGACGGCAAAGGCGGGGTTTATAATTTTGTAACTAAAAGAGCCGCTTGCCGCGGCAAAAACGCCAAAGTTTCGTGGACGCAAGTTGAGACCGGATCGGCCATAACTTGGAAATATCCATCTTGTGTGTTGCAAGGGGATAATTCATCTGGCGAGTTTTATTCGGTTGCCATAACCAACAATCACCAACAGGCCGATACAGGAACCAAAATGATACATATTGGCAAAAATACCACCTCCAAAATTATTTCCAAAGGTATTTCTGCCGGATTCTCCAACCAAACCTATCGCGGCTTGGTCAAAGTAAGTCCTCAGGCCGACAATGCCCGCAACTATACCCAATGTGACAGTCTTTTGATAGGCACCACCTGTGGTTCGCATACCGTACCTTATATCGAAAATCGCAACTCAAGCGCTTTGCTTGAGCATGAGGCCACCACCTCCAAGATATCAGACGAGCAATTGTTTTATTGTCGCCAAAGAGGCATCGGGGAAGAAGAGGCGGTAAGCCTGATTGTTAATGGATTTTGCAAAGAGGTTATGCAGCATTTGCCGATGGAATTTGCCATTGAAGCTGCCAAATTAATCAATATTTCGCTGGAAGGAAGTGTAGGCTAATGAATATTTATGAAAGAGCGCTCAAAACATGGGGCAAAGAGCCGCAAATGCTTCAGGTAATAGAAGAGATGAGCGAGCTCACCAAAGAAATTTTAAAAAACATCAATCGCAAAAAAGATAATATTGCCGAGATTATCGAAGAAACCGCCGATGTCGAGATTATGTTATCTCAGCTCAAATGTTGTTATAACATCACCAAAGAGGTTGAAGACTACAAGGCACAAAAACTTATCAAAATTGCAAAGCATCTGGACGAATGGGACAAAGAACATGGCAACACCGCTGCTTGAGATAGAGGATTTATATGCCGGAGTTGACGGCAAAGAGATTATCAAAGGGTTTAATCTTACCATAAACGCCGGCGAGGTTCATGCTCTTATGGGACCCAACGGTGCCGGCAAATCAACACTGTCCAACATTTTGTGTGGCAAACCGGGATATCATGTAACTTCGGGCCGCATTTTGTTTAAGGGGCAAGATTTGCTAAAACTTTCTGCTGAGGATAGAGCGCGCGAGGGACTGTTTTTATCCATGCAATATCCGGTTGAAATCCCCGGTGTTTCCATAACCTCGTTTTTGAAACACGCCGTCAATGCAGTGCGCAAATATAAAGGCGAAGAAGAGCTCGACACCATGGAATTTATCAAAATTTTGCGCCAAGAGGGCAAAAAATTGGGGCTTGATGCCGATATGATAAAACGTGATGTCAATGTTGGTTTCTCAGGCGGCGAGAAAAAGCGCCTGGAAACCTTGCAAATGTCAATTCTAAAACCGACCTTGGCTATTTTGGACGAGGCCGATTCTGGCCTTGATATTGATGCCTTAAGAGTTGTGGCCGAGGGGGTAAATGCACTTCATACCAATGACAATGCGTTGCTTGTCATTACCCACTATCAACGCTTGTTGAACTATATTGTTCCAGATTTTGTGCATATCTATGCCGATGGCAAAATTGTCAAAACCGGCGGCAAAGAGTTGGCAATGGAATTAGAGCAAAAAGGCTATGCCGAATTTGTGAAAGAAAGAAATGACTAAGCTTTTGCAAGACATAAAACTTATCGGTGACGAAATTCCCTGGCTTAAAGATTTTCGCCAAAAGGGCAAAGATGAATTTATAAGCCAAGGTATCCCCACTGCCAAAACCGAGGCCTGGAAATACACCAAGCCCAATCGTTTTTTGGCCGATGATTTTAGTTTTTGCCCGCAAGGAAGCAAAGATATTAGCCCGTATTCAATTGAATTGCCGTTTAAGGCTTGCCAAATCTACTTTGAAAACGGTATTTTTTCCCATCATGATGAGTTGCCGGAAGGAATAGAGGTTCTTCCGTTGATTGAAGTGATTATGTTTCATCATGACTTAAGAGATAAAATAGGCGCTCTTGCCGAAATAAAAGCCCATCCGTTTGCTGCACTTAATTCGGCCTACCTAAACGAGGGCGTGTATATTCATATATCAGCAAATGTTACGACACCGATTGCCTTTATCAATCACATTACTCCTCAACCCAACGGCAATATGTATAATCTGCGCAATTTGGTGGTTGTTGACGACAATTCCTCGGCCGAGATAGTTGAGTATTATTGCTATGAGGGAGATATCAAATCATCTTATTTGGTTAATGTCGTAAACGAAATTTATATTGAAAGCAATGCCAAGTTAAAACATTACAAAGTCCAAGATGAGGCTTTTAAGGCCGGCCACATAGCCTTAAATGCCGTCGATGTTAAGACAAGCGGTTTATACAAAAGTTTTTGTTTGCAAACAGGAGCCGATTTATCCCGCAATGAAACCAAGGTTGTTTTGGCCGAAGAAGGCGCAACAACAGAGGTCAACGCTGCCTATATGATGAATGGCTGGGCCACGATTGACACCACTACCGATATCGAGCACCTCAAGCCGTTTACCAAGTCTTTGCAACTTGTCAAAGGGGTAATCGGCGGCCAGGCCAAAGGCGTTTTCCAAGGCAAGATTCATATTGCTCCCCAGGCTGTCAAAACCGAAGGATACCAGTTGCATAAAGCCATATTGCTAAGTGATGAGGCCGAGGTTGATGTTAAGCCCGAGCTAGAGATTTTTGCCGATGATGTCAAATGCTCACATGGTTCCGCCAGCGGTGAGCTTGACCAAGAGCAATTGTTTTATATGCAATCCCGCGGCATAGACAAGGATAAGGCCAAGCAAATCTTGATAGATGCCTACCTTAACGATGTTATTGCCAAGATAGACAATGAAAATATCCGCTTTTGGATTAAATCATTTATCGGTGAGCACGATTAAAAAGGTCATAAAAGATGTATGATGTAAATAAGATAAGAGAAGATTTTCCGATTTTTGCCCTTTCAATCAATGGCAAACCCAATACTTTTTTGGATTCGGCTGCTTCGGCGCAAAAACCCAAAATTGTCATAGATAAAATGAACGATATGTACTTGCATGAATACGCCAATGTCCACCGCGGTTCATATTTGTTGTCGGAAGAAATAACATTGGCCTTTGAACAGGCAAGGGAAACGGTGCAAAAATTTGTTAATGCAAGTTCATCCTCGGAAATAGTTTTTACCCGTAGTGCTACCGAGTCAATTAATTTGGTGGCGGCCTCTTGGGGACGTAAATTTATCAAATCAGGCGATGAGGTATTAATTTCCGAGGCCGAGCATCATGCCAATTTGGTGCCGTGGCAGGTTTTGCGTGATGAGATAGGTTTTAAGTTAAATATTTGTCGGGTTAATGATGATGGCTCGTTTGATATGGAAGATTTCAGAAAAAAATTATCATCAAAGACCAAATTGGTAGCCATCACCGGAATGTCCAATGTTTTGGGGACAATTTTTCCGCTTAAACAAATTATAAGTTTGGCTCATGCTGGTGGGGCCAAAATTTTGGTTGATGCCTGCCAGCTGGCGGTTCACCAAAACATCGATGTCAAAGATTTGGATTGTGATTTTTTGGCTTTTTCCGGCCACAAGACCTACGGCCCGACAGGAATAGGGATTTTATACGGTAAATATGAATTATTGGATTCCATGCCGCCCTATCAATGCGGTGGTGATATGGTTGATATCGTAACCTATGAGCACACAACCTTTGATGTTCCTCCGGCACGTTTTGAGGCCGGTACACCGGCAATTGTCGAGGCCATCGGTTTGGCCGAGGCTTTGAAATATCTGATGCAAATAGGTCAGGATAATATTACTAATCATGAAAACGAATTGACCGCCTACACTCTTGAGCAATTTTCACAAATCAAAGGTCTGCACCAAGTTGGGACAGCTCAAGGCAAAGGCGGAGTGTTTTCTTTTGTGGTTGATGATATTCACCCGCAAGATTTGGCCTTTATCTTGGACAAAGAGGGTGTTGCCGTAAGGGTTGGGCACCATTGCGCGGCGCCGCTTGTCAAACGCATGGGCCATTCTTCGGTTGCAAGGGCGTCTTTGGGGCTTTATAACACCAAAGAAGATATTGATATTTTAGTCAAAGCCATTAACAAGGCCAAAACATTTTTTTAAGCAAAGACAAAGATTATGGAAGAAATATTAGACATTAACCCCGAAGAATATAAAAAAGATTATGTTGCCAAAGCAGGCACACCTCTTGCTCAAGGCGGGCAAATAGCTTCGCGCGAAGATTTAATCGCTGCCCTCAAGACAGTATCAGACCCCGAGATATTGGTAAATATTTGGGATATGGGGCTGGTTTATAAACTGGAGCAGAAAGAAGACGGCGATGTTTATGTTGAGATGACGGTAACCTCGCCGATGTGTCCCGTGGCAGGAGAGCTGCCCAAGCAGGCCGCCGAGGCCTTGGCCGCCACCAAAGGAGTTGGGAAAGTTGAGGTCAAAATAGTTTGGGAGCCGGCCTGGAGCTTGGATATGCTAAGCGACGAGGCCAAAGAAATGTTTGAGCTGTTTTAAAAAACAGTTGTTTTTGCCCCAATAATTATTTAAATTTCTATTGGTTGAAACCGCGAGATAAAATTATGACCATAGACGAATTGATAGAAAATTTTGCATTTTTAGATACATGGGAAGATAAATATCGCTATCTTATAGAGCTTGGTGAGAAAATGCCGCCATTGCCGGAAAGTTATAAAACGGCACCCTGGCAGGTCAAAGGATGTCAGTCGCAAGTATGGCTGGTGCCAAGCAAAGAAGAGGATAGGTTGCATTTTTTGGGCGATAGTGATGCCGCCATTGTCAAAGGGCTGATATCAATAGTTCTGTTGATTTATGACAATAAATCCCCATCGGAAATTAAAGCAGTTGCAGTTGATGATATTTTTGCTAAAATCGGACTAAAAGAGCACTTATCTCCGAGCAGGCGTAACGGGCTTGAAGCAATGGTTGCAAAAATCAGGCAATATGCCGATATTTTATGACAGAGGTTGCGGCAAATGAACATACACGAGTATCAAGCCAAAAAAATTTTAAGCCACTATGGTGTAAAGATTCCCAAGGGGATGATAGCCTATACACCAAACGAGGCCAAATATGCCGCAGACAAAGTATCATCACGCGGTCCGTGGATGTTAAAAGCGCAAATTCAGTCCGGTGCGCGCAACAGAGGATATTTTATTGAAAAAAAAGCCGGAGAAAAAGGCGGCATCCGCTTGATAAAATCCAAACGTCAAATTTATGAAAATGCAGCCCAGATGTTAGGATCCACGTTGGTTACTCTGCAAACCGGACCAACAGGCAAAAAAGTTAGCCGCATTTACGTCGAGGCTTTTAGCAAAATTGAAAGTGCCTTTTACATAGCCGTAGCAGTAAGCAGGGTTGCGGCGGAGCTAACGTTATTGGTGGCAAAAATATATGACGGCGATGTCCTAAAAGTTGCTCTAAACAATCCTGACAAAATTTTAAAAGAACGTTTAAGTCTTTCGGGAAATATCGACACCACGCAAGTTGAACGGGTAATGAATTTTTTAGGGTTGAAGCCTCGTTCATTTAAGCATTTGCGGCATCTTGTCAGTGCTTTACGGCAGGCCTTTTTGGAAAAAGATGCCTCAATGATAGAGATAAATCCGGTTGGGGTATTAAAAAACGGTGAGCTAATAGCGCTTGACGCCAAAATATCATTTGATGACAATGCGTTGTATCGACATCAAGACATTCAATCTTTAAGAGATGACAGCGAAATATCCGAGCGCGAGATCCAAGCCAATCACTATAAATTTACCTATAGCGAATTTGAAGGGTCAGTAGGTTGCATTGTCAACGGCGACGGACTAGCTCTTGCCGCGATGGATTTGCTAAAGGATAAGAACATAGGCACAGCCTGTTTTATCAATGTCAAAGGCGGTGTGGACAAGGACAAAATAGCTTCCGGAATTAAGATAATAATGACCAACCCCAGGGTTGAGGGGATATTGTTAAATATTTTGGGTGGTTTTTTGCGTTGTGATTTGATAGCAGACGGAATTGTCTCGGCCGCCTCAGAAGTTGGATTAAATGTTCCGATGGTTGTCCGTTTTGAAGGAACCAACCAAGACCGAGCCAAAGAAATATTGGAAAATTCGCGTCTGCCTATTATTTGGGCTGACACGATGGAAGAATCAATTGACAAACTGGCTCAGGTGTTAGAGGAGGCGGCATAGATGTCGATATTGGTCAATAAAGAAACCAAAGTGCTTTGCCAAGGTATTACCGGTACGCAAGCATCTTTTCATATCCAACGTTCGCTTGATTATGGCACCAAAGTAGTAGGAGGTGTTACACCGAGCAAAGGAGGGAGCTTTCATCTTAATTTGCCTGTTTTTGACACGATTAAAGAAGCAGTCAAAGAAACCGGAGCAACAGCAAGTGTAATGTATGTTCCGGCCAACGCGGTTAAATCGGCAATCAAAGAAGCCGTAGAGGCCGAACTTGATCTTGCGGTAAGCATTGCCGACGGGGTTCCTTTGAAAGATATGTTGGAAATCAAATCCATATTAAAAGGTTCAAAAACCAAATTTATCGGCCCCAACACTCCGGGAATTATCACCCCCGGGGAGGCAAGGCTGGGAATTTTTCCGGAAAACATCCATAATCCAGGGAATATTGGTATCGTTTCACGATCTTCAACTCTGACCTATGAAGCCGTGTTGGAAACCAAACGGGCAAAAGAGGGGCAATCAACCGTTATAGGTTTGGGCGATGATGTCCTGATCGGCATGGATTTTATTGATGTGCTTTCGGCTTTTCATGAAGACGACAAAACCAAAGCGGTGGTTATGATAGGACAACTTGGCGGAGCTTTTGAGGAAGTTGCGGCAACCTGGTATAAAAAACTTCCTCACAAGAAACCGGTTATAGCCTTCATAGCCGGAGATGCGATTCCTTTCGGCCACAAGATGGGCTATGCCGGAGATATCATGACCAAGGGCTATATTTCGGTTCAAGACAAAAAAGATGCATTGTCTGCTGCTGGTATTATAGTTGTCAATCATATCAATGACATACATTATGAGTTGGCCAAACTTAAATGAGCTTTTTGCAAGATATCCTCAATGTTATTTTGCCACCGCGTTGCGCGGTTTGCGGCGAAGTCTTATCAATCGATAAAGGCATTTGCGATAAATGCATTGAAGATATTGATTTTCTGTCCGATTCGATTTGTTATCGCTGCGGTCAGCCGCACAGCAGTTTTATTGATAAAAAAGGGCATAAAATTTGTGGCAATTGTTTGGCGCATCCAAGACGACTGTTTCGTTTTTCGCGGTCGGCCTGTTCCTATGATAGTATTGCGCAGAAACTTATTCTTAATCTTAAATTTCATGATCGCACGGATTTAGCCTCTGTTTTGGCCAAGATGATGTATGTTGCGGGTAAGGACATATTTGCCTCAGGAGTTGATGTTATTATTCCGGTACCGCTTCATTACACCAGAATATTAAAACGCAAATACAATCAGTCGGCATTGTTGGCCAAGGAGCTGGGGCGTCTTACGGGGATTAAGGTTTGTTACGATGTCCTGACAAAATCAAGGATGACACGTCCGCAGGTAGAATGCAGCGGTTTTGAGCGGTTGAATAATGTTAAAGGGGCTTTTTTGTTAAAAAATAGCGAAAAGATAAAAGGCAAAAGAGTTTTGCTAATAGATGACGTTTTAACCACCGGCAGTACCATAAAAGAATGTGCTTTAGCTATAAAGAAAGCACACCCAAAGTCAATTGACAACTTGACAATTGCCAGGGTTGTCTGAGTAAGGCATATGATTAAGCAAATCATTATATTTGTTGATAGCAGCCTTAAATAGAGGCAAATCCTTAATGTCTTTATGAACCGATAAATATAAAGTTGCGGTTGATTCACAAGGCAAATTATCCAAATACACCAAATTATCCTTAGCAATCGTAAGCGGAACAATGCAAATACCGGCACCATTACAAGCCATATCAGTCAAAATAATATTTACGCTGTTAATCGGGCAAATAATATCGCAGTTTTGCAGCAAATTGCGATATTTTTTATCAGCGTATGGTCTGGAGCTTCCATCAAGAATACGGTGGTTATGCTGCATATCGTCCAAATCCTTTGGGCGACCGAATTTGTTAAGATATTCCCGACTGGCAAAAAATCCGCAAGGTATGTTATATCGACAAATGGTTATCAAGTCGGCCGCTGCCGGTTCAGAATAGGTAATGGCGATATCCCAGTCCTCGGCATGCAGGTTAGGATCATCGGCAAAAGTCATAATATCTTGCTTGGTACTAATATCTGTAACGGTTACAATGGCAGCATCAATCTCTCTGGCCAAAGCAAGCCTTATTTTTTTATCTTTGTTAAGCTGGCGTATTTTTTTTAGGTAATTAATCATATCCAAGAGTTGGTCGGCTTTAAGCAGTATTTTTTTGCCGCTTACGGTAGGATAAGAGCCGTGATTGTCAGTTTTCATAATTGTCAAGCCAAGCGTTTTTTCCAAATATTTAATATATCCGTTTATGGTCTCAACAGAAGCGGCCAAAGTTTGCGAGGCATTGCGTTTATTGCCGTATATCGAAACAGCTTTAAGATAAAACACGCTGCGCAGATTTTTCAAGTTTAACAGATTAAAATCTTTTCTTTCCGGTAACCAACTTCCGGCATATATTGGCTGTATTTTATTAACCAGTTCTTTGGCTTTATCGGTAAGTTCGCAATTATGATTTCCCAAAAGCAGTTTGATGCCCAGATCAGCCTCCAAAAAAGCAATATATTTGGTAAAAGTATCAATCGAAATACAGGCCTTAGAGGCTGCTTGACGTTTGCTGCGGGTTTTAAACAAAAGAATAAGTAACAATAGTCCTTCTAGGCTTTTTAAATTTCTTTTGGTTATCATATCTGTTCCTTAGAAATTTCACTATTTATACTTATAGTATAAAAATTTTTTACACGCAAGCTAAAAGTAGCGATAATCAAAAGATATAAAAATGGTTGCTTAAAAATAAGCTTTGTACTATAAGACAAAAACATAAAATTTTAACACCTTGGGGATTAAACCATGAAAGTAGATATGTTTGACTACAATCTTCCACGTGAGCTTATAGCTTCACAGCCGGTTACGCCACGCCATGCTTCAAGGTTGTTGGATCTTTCGGTCGAGGAGCAAATAACCGATCGCCATTTCAGCGATTTACCCGATTTATTAAATGAAGGGGATGTTTTGGTCTGCAACGACACTAAAGTCATTCCGGCACGGCTCTATGCGCAAAGAGGAGAGGCATTGGTGGAGATTACGCTCTATCATCCGGTAGATGGACTTTCATGGTGGTCATTTGTCAAAAATTCCAAGCGTTTAAGAGAAGGGGATATCATTTCGTTTTATAATGAAAAAACCACAGCCGCTCAATCGCCGTTTTCGGCCACGGTCATTGAAAAAAGCAGTGAAGATGGTGTATTGTTACGCTTTAATTGCAACGGAGAAGAGCTTAATCAATATTTGCAAGAATTTGGTTTTATGCCATTGCCGCCATATATAAAGAGGGATCGTCCAAGCGGCGATAAGCTCTGGCAAAAATTTGACGATAAGGAAAACTACCAAACCGTGTATGCCGCTCATGAAGGTGCTGTTGCTGCCCCGACGGCAGGATTGCATTTTACCGCCGATATTTTGCAAAAGATTAAAGCCAAGGGAATAAAACAGGTATTTTTAACCTTGCACGTTGGCGCCGGAACATTTTTGCCGGTAAAAAGCGAAGATACCAAAGACCATAAAATGCACGCCGAATACGGTATCATTACACCTGAGGCGGCAGAGGCAATCAATCAAGCTCGTCAAAGCGGCAAAAGAATAATAGCAGTCGGAACGACATCATTGCGGCTTTTGGAAACAGCGGCTGATGACAAAGGAATAGTCCATCCCTTTGTTGGGGAAACCGATATTTTTATAACACCGGGATATAAGTTCAAAGCACTTGATTTATTAATCACCAATTTTCATCTTCCCAAATCGACTTTATTTATGTTGGTCAGTGCGGTTGCCGGATTAGAACGGATGCAAAAAGCCTATGCTCATGCCATAGAGCAAAAATATCGATTTTATTCCTATGGCGACAGTTCAATCATCAAATGCGTAAACAAAATTTAACTTTTTTTTGCTAATATTCTAACCAAGTTTAATAGTTAGCCACAAGAGGGTACAAATTGCGTCTACATCAGACATTGGAAAGATATTTGCCATTGATTAGTAATATGCTTTGCCCGGCATTTATTTTTTCGTTTGGATTGTTTGCCTTTTTGTTGCAAGGCGAGTTTGAATTTTCGACGGCATCGGTTTTTCATTGGAGTTTTTATGCTTTTAGTTTGGCGGCGTTAATTATTTTGCTTAACTTTAACCAAAGTCGACCGCTTTTTTTTATGATAACAGTTTTTTTGGGCTATTTGTTGCTCAACTATCTAAAAAACCGTTTTGGCCAAGAGATTAAAACAACGGTATGGTATGACAACCTTAGTGTAATTATACCGTTTAATTTGCTGTTTTTTTATTATTATCGGCAGAAGCGTTTTTTTGGTTATCAGTCAATAATTATTCTTATAATTCTTGCGCTTGAGTATAGTATAGGAGAATTTTTAGGGCGCAATGGCTGGTCATTGGCTTTTTATTACGCCGAATATAATATTGTATCTATTTTGCTTTTCGGGACATTGGTTATAATATCTTTTATAAAAGCCGTCAAAAAAGGCAAATTGTTTGACTACAGCATATTATTTGCAAGCCTTAGTGTTGCTTTGGGTTGTTATTATTGCGACACACCGTCCGGGGTTAGCATATTTTTCTTTATGGCGCAGCTTATTTTATTGATTTACCTGATTTATAATTTGGTTTATTGTCATTATTACGATGAGCTTACCGGAGTATATGGCAGGAATTCATACTTATTGCAGTCCAAGCATTTTCCGCTCAAATACAGCCTCAACATTATCAGCATTGACAACTATGACAAACTCAAAGCAAGTATTGGCAGGCGCCATCTTGATACCATAACTGTCATGATATCAGAAATTATAGAAGAAATGATACAAGAAGATGTTTGTTACCGATATCAGGCAGACGAGTTCATCATAATTTATAAAAAATTTGATGAGAAAGAGGCCTTTGCCAAGTCCGAAGAAATAAGACGCAAGATAGCCGGTCTGAGTTTTGCCTATTCAACACAAGCCAAACCGATAAAACTGACGGTATCTGGCAGCGTTGCCGAGAAAAAGCGCAGTGATATTGGTGCGGTAGAGGTCTTAAGAAGAGCCGACGAAGCCATGCGCAAAACACTAAAATTCAGCCACAATGTAACATCAAGGGCTTAGTTTTTTCTCAAATTAAGAGCCAAAACCACCATCCCGACAACAATAAACGGAACGGAAAGCATTTGCCCCATCGTAACACCGCCGAAAAAGAAACCGAGTTGAGCGTCAGGTTCTCTAAATTGCTCCATCAATATTCTGAATGTCCCGTAGAATATGATAAACAATGCCGAGGTAACACCGTGGTTTGTGCGTATTTTTTTATAACGCCACAGCCAGTTCAACAAGATAAAAAGGATAATTCCCTCAAAAAAAGCTTCATAAAGCTGAGACGGGTGTCTGGGCAAAAACCCGCCGTTAGGAAATCTTATGGCCCAAGGCACATCGGTAACTCTGCCCCACAGCTCATCATTAACAAAATTGGCGATTCTCCCCAAAAACATACCTATCGGGGCATAAAGAGCGACCAAATCGGTAATCGCCAAAAACCTAAAATTAAATTTGTGAGCATATAACCATACAGCGGCAATAACGCCCAATATACCGCCGTGAAAAGACATTCCGCCCTTCCACAATTCAAGCAAGCGCCATGGTTTAAGCCACATCTCCGCCCCGCCATAAAACAGGGCGTATCCGAGCCTTCCGCCGATAATAATACCGAGCGTTACATAAAAGGCCAAATCTTCAATATTTTGTTTGCTGTATCCCAGTTTGTATTTGGCGTTGTTTTTAATTATTAACCACCAAGCGGCAATAATACCGGCAAGATAAGCCAATGAATACCAGCGAATATCAAACACGCCCAAGCTCAAAGCAACAGGAGAAATTTGCGGATAATCCAAACCAATCATGACCAATCAAATCCTAAAATTTAAATTTGCTTAAAGAATAATTAATTTGCGCCAATATATCCACATATAAAAAAATAAAAAATTTTTTAAAAAGCTAACATCTTGTTTTTTATGTAAATTTGATAAAAGATTTTATCCACAACGGCAAATATGGTGGACAACTGCGACTCGAAAGTTGCTTTTGAGATATTGGCAATGCAAGCTAAAAGCATATTTACAAAGTTTTTTTGGAGAATACAAGAATGCAACCGGCTCAGAACTTAGCCTCCCCCGCCAATCCGATAGATATGGTAGAAAATATTTTTGCTTCGCGCTCATTTGAGTTAGAGCGCCGCAGTCAAGACGAAGTCGTGGTTGAAGTGCAGGGCAAATGGAACAATATGTTATTGTTTTTTGCCTGGGAACCCTCGATGAAATGTCTGCACATGTCCTGTCTGATGGATATCGAAAACCGACTTGAAGATCGTAGCAAAATTTTTGAGCTTTTGGCTTTGGTAAACGAAAATTTGTGGGTTGGACATTTTTCCTATTGGACCGAGCAAAACATGCCGGTATTTAAGCATTCGGTATTCTTAAATTACGGCGAAGAGTTTTTTGAGCACAAAATTGCCCAGATGATAGATATCGCCATCAAAGAGTGCGAGCGCATTTATCCGGTGTTCAAAGTAGTATTAACCAAAGGTATGGCTCCTCAAGATGCCCTATATCCGATGATGATGGAAACCTTGGGGCAGGCTTAAAAAAAGCTCACCGCCTTTTTTCAAGGGGGTAAGCTTCATAGATTTTAAGCTTGCACTAACTTTTCGATAAAACCACCGACAGTTTGTGAATTAAGCAAGGCATTTTGGCAGGTATAGATGCTGACATCGGCCCAGTTGCCAAACACCACGGCAAAATCATAGCAGGTGCAGTCAAGCGGCAAATCAGACAGCGGAGTATTTTCGTCGATTTTATACCCCACCAGGGATTCGATTAAAGCCAAAAGCTCACTTCTTCTGTTACTTGTGCTGTTCATGGCGGAAAAATTTTTTTCGATAGTTAGACATTCTTTTTTGTTTTGCATCCACATACGAATACAAATTTCGTCTGCGGTGAGGAGGATGAATATCAATACCCCTCAAGCCAAAAGCTCTTTGAAAATCTCTTAGCATTTTTGTTAGCGCTTTTCTATCCATAGGCTTAAAGAATTAATAATTTATGTTTGCAAAAATCTTATGGCTTGGCGCGCAAATAAGCAAGCATTATTTTTTATTCTTTTTCCAATTTTTAACATTATTGTTGTGTTGTTTTAGCGATGAGGCAAAATTATGTCCGCCTTTTCCGTCGGCAACAAAGAACAAAAAATCGCTAAATTCGGGATTCGCCGCCGCCTCAATAGAAGCTTTTCCTGGGTTGCAAATAGGTGTTGGAGGCAGTCCGTAGTATTTATAAGTATTAAACGGGCTGTCAATTTGCAAATCTTTTCGGCTCAAGGCTCGTCCCAAAGCGGTTTTACCGTTGGTCAGGGCATAAATCACCGTAGGGTCGGTTTGCAGTTTCATTCCTTTGAGCAACCGATTAACAAAAACCGAAGCCACCAAGCCTCTTTCGGCATCAATCGCGGTTTCTTTTTCGATTATGGAAGCCAAAATCAACAGTTCTTTTTTGTTTTTAATCGGCAACTCGTCTTGTTTGTTGTCCCAGGCTTGGTTAATAGCCTCAAGCATCGCCAGTTTGGCTTGTAAAACAATGCTGTTTTTGCTGTCGCCTCGCGTAAAGGTATAAGTTTCGGGCAAAAGCTCGCCTTCCTTAACCGTCATGGTAATCTCACCCGAGAGCATTTTCTCATCCTCGATTAATTCAAGCATTTGTTGGGTAGTCAGGCCTTCCGGCAGAGTAATTTTGCGATAAGAAACCTCGCCGTTGGCAATTTTTTGAATTACCTGATACATCGAAATCGGGCTATCAAAAATATATTCGCCGGCCTTAAGTTTTTTATCCATACCCGATATTCTGGCCGCCAGCCTAAACAACAGCGGCTTGTCAATAATGCCGGCATTGGCAAGCTCATTTGCCACCGAGGCGGTAGAGGCACCTTTATTGATTATTATATTATTTTCACCACGTATTATTTGCGGCTGATATACAAAATTTCTGATCTGCCAACCGACAAGTAGTATTACAACCAGTCCTAAAATTAACAGTTTTCTAAGCATAATTTTTATTCATACTTTTTGATAATTAAACAAGAGTTTGTACCGCCAAAGCCAAAAGAGTTTGACATTGCGGCTTTGATGTTGCGTCGTTTGGCCTTAAGCGGCACCAAATCAAGCCCTTTGGCCTCGTCATCAACATCTTCCAAATTAAGTGTTGGCGGGCAGATTTGATCCCGAATTGCCAAGATGGCAAATATTGCCTCAATTGCGCCGGCGGCTCCCAGCAAGTGTCCGGTTGCCGATTTGGTTGAAGACATGGACACATTATCAACATATTTGCCAAACAGTTCTCTTACGGCGTTTGCTTCGCTGATATCGCCAAGCGGGGTCGACGTTCCGTGAGCATTGATATAGCCGATATCTTCAAGCCCGATTCCTGCTGTTTGAGCTTTTTTAACCGCCATTTTCATGGCGCGCAACGCTCCCTCACCCGAGGGCGCGGTGATATGATGAGCATCACCCGACAAGCCGTATCCCACCACTTCGGCATATATTTTAGCACCGCGTTTTTTTGCATGTTCAAGCTCTTCCAACACCAAAGCGGCAGCGCCCTCACTCATAACAAAGCCGCTACGTTTTTTATCCCAGGGTCTTGAGGCTTTTTCGGGTTCATCATTAAAATCAGCTGTTATGGCGTGCATTTTGGCAAACCCGGACAAACCCAAAACATTAATCACCGATTCTGCCCCTCCGGCGAGCATTATGTCGGCATCATCATCGGCAATAATGCGCGCGGCCTCGCCGATGGCGTGATTTCCGGTGGAGCAGGCGGTAACATTGGCCAAATTAGGCCCTTTTATTTGGTATTTTATGGACAAATTGCCGGCAATCATATTGATAAGGCAAGCCGGAATAAAGAAAGGCGAAAGCTTTTTCATTCCGTTTGCCTCAAAACTCATTGCCATATCATAAAGGGTTTGCAAACCGCCAAATCCTGAGCCGATAAGGATACCGGCGCGTTCTTTTTCGTTTTCCGATAACTTAGTCGGATTCCATCCGGCATCATCCAAAGCATCGCTTCCGGCGGCCATACCGTAGAGGACGAATTTATCAAGCCGTTTAATTTCCTTAGCGCTGACATATTTAAGCGGATTAAATTGGTTTTCATCTTCGCCCCATTTAACGGTTCCGGCAATTGTAACCGGAATATCCTTAAGCTCAATTCCTTCGATTTTGCGGATTCCCGATTTACCGGCAAGCAGATTCTGCCACACCTTTTCTGTTTCACACCCCAAAGGTGAGACAACACCCATACCAGTAACAACGATTCGTCTCATTTATAAAGCCTCATAAACCAATGAAACCCGCTTAACCAATAATCAAGCGAGTTTCATTAACTTTCCTAAAGCCATTCAGACTTAAGCATTCTTTGAAAGATAGTCAATAGCGTCTTTAACAGTCAGAATTTTCTCAGCGGCATCATCAGGAATTTCGCAACCGAACTCTTCCTCAAAAGCCATAACCAATTCTACTGTATCCAAACTATCTGCGCCCAAATCGTCAATAAAGCTGGCGTTTTCAGTAACTTTAGATTCTTCAACGCCAAGATGCTCTGCAACGATTTTCTTAACGCGATTTGCTGTATCAGTCATAATGTAAACCTCAAAAAAATTAAAACAATTAACCAAACCTTTCACAAGGTCGTTCGCTCTTAGTTAGCACTATTTTATTTAATTTGACAAGTATTATTTCAAAAAAACGCACAATAAGAGAGCTGTTTTTGGTCTAACAAGTTGAAATTAAAACAAAAAAGTCAAGGGTATAAAATAATTTTTTATGTTTTGCCGGATTAAAAACACTTAATAAGCATTAAATAATATTGACAAAGCCGAACACAATGCTTAATTTAGAAACAGTAATTTAACAAGGAGCTTAGAAGATATGAAAAAACTGATTTACATAATTGTTGTTTTGGTAATTTTACTTGGCTTGGCTGCTTTGTTGCAAGACAATCAGCAAGCCCCGGTTGTTGCCGAGGAAACAGTTGCTGTTGAAAGCGGAGCAGCAATGCCGGCAGCTGATATTGCTACGGAGGAAGAAATTGTTGTAGTTGACGAGGAGCCAGTTGAAGAGGCTGTTGAAGTTGTTGAGGAAAACCCCGCCGCAACAGCCAATGAAGATGAAACCATCGTTGAAGAATAAATAAATTTCTTATAAACAGCCCCCATGGCGATAATTGGGGGTTGTTTTTTTTGCTTTTGCGGTTACATAAAACAAAAAAACAACAAAGGAGTAAATAATATGCAGGTAGGAATAATCGGAGCCGGAGCTGTTGGTTCGGCCACGGCATTTGCCCTGATAATGAGGGGTGTTGCTCGCAAAATAACTTTGATTGACATGAATAAAGACAGGGCTTGGGCAGAGGCGGCCGACATAGCCCATGCGGCACCTTTTGCCTATGCCAACAAGGTAAAATCCGGAGATTACAAAGACTTATGTGGTTGCGAGGTAGTAATAGTTACCGCCGGAGCCAATCAAAAACCCGGCGAGACCCGAACAGATTTGTTAGAGCGCAATGTCAAAATTTTTGCCTCCATAATTCCGCAGATTGTAGCCAATGCCCCGGACACCACATTGGTTATTGCCACCAATCCGGTAGATGTCATGACCGAGGTTGCTCTAAAACTTTCGGGTTTTCCCAAAGAGAGGGTGATTGGCAGCGGCACGGTTTTGGACACAGCCCGATTCCGCACCGACCTTGGTTATCACCTGGGGGTTTCGCCCAAATCAATTCACGCCAATGTTTTGGGCGAGCATGGCGACAGCGAGGTTTTGTGTTGGTCAAATGGTGATGGCGGAACGATTCCCTTGCGCAAATTAGGCGAAGAACTTGGCCGTCCGATAACAGACGAGGTCAAAGCGCGTATTGACGATGATGTCCGCAACGCAGCCTATAAAATTATTAATGGCAAAGGGGCAACTTTTTATGGCATAGCCGGGGCCTTGTGCCGGATTTGTCAGGCCATAACCACCAACGAGTATGCGATTCTCACGGTTTCATCGCATCATTTGGAAGTAGCCGGGGTTAAAGATGTATGTATCTCCATGCCGACAGTAATTGGCAAAAGGGGAGTACACGATGTCCTATACCCCAAACTTGACGATAATGAGAGTTTACTCTTAAAAGAAAGTGTCGAAAAGATGAAAAAATTTTCTGACGAAGCTTTGGCATTAATTAAGAATAATTAACTTTTTCTTTACCGAAAAGATGATAGATTAGACTCGTGCGGAAGTAGCTTGCCGCACGAGTTTTTGTTAACAAAACTAAAGGATACAACCAGGATGTTGTTGCAAGAATTGACACATCGCCCCTTAAGGGATTTTGAGCTTTCTGCTACCAATTTGGCAGAAGGTTTTGTTGTATCTGGAAAGCGAGGTGTCAGATGAGTAATATAACTCTCAACGCCTCCATGCGCAGCAATTTGCTGAGCCTAAAAAACATTGCCACCCAAATGGACAAGACCCAACTTATTCTTGCCACCGGCAAAAAGGTAAATTCCGCTATCGACAATGCCTCAAGTTATTATCAAGCCCGCTCTTTGACCGCGGAATTGGGCAACCAATATTCCATCATCTACCTCTCGCTTGAGACCCGCCAACAGTTGGCGATTAACTCCCTCTCGCTTGCCTCAATCTCGGCCCGCAGTATCCTAAGTCTGTTCTACTAAAAAAAGCTCCTTTTTCAAAAAAAGGAGCTTTTTTTGTGTTTCACAACGTCTATCTAAAATAGCACCTTAAATCTTAACTCGGTAGTATAGCCATAATCAACCTCTTCATAAGATGAATCGGCAAACTGATAATCCAAATATGCACCAAGTGTCATATTATCATTCAAGAAATAGTCCGCCGAGCCTTGCATATATAAAGAGCTGATGTCATCGCTGCCAAACTGAAATTCATAGCGCAGGCCGGCATCAAAAGCAAAATTATATTCCAATTTGTGAACTCCGGCAAAAGCGGTATAATACAAATCTCTGTCGGCATCATCAATATTGCCGTCAACCCCAAAAGATACATAAGGTGTCAGCCCGTCCTCCAGCTCTTTGGCCAGTTTAACCTCGCCGCGCAGTTCTTTATACCAACGTGTATTGCCATAAGTCTCGCGGATCATTTCTTTGGTCTCTGCGCTGTGCCCATACCAACTGCGGGGGCTAAAAGTATAGTAAGAAGCACCGATTTGCATCATCAAATCGTTAAACAAGCGCAAATTCTTTTTCACACCCAGCTCATAATCAAAGTTATGTTCGTTGTTATAATCTTGGTTAGTAAGCCCCTTGGTATTAAATCTGTTGCCGATATTAACCATAACCGCGGCCTCATTCCCAAAACCGATTAACAATTGCTCTCTTGCAATCAAATCTTCTTTAGCTCCCAAATCTTCAAATTTGGTACGTTTATAGGCTACCGATGTATCAGACAGAGTTTCAAAATCACTTGGCAGATAAAGCGGCGCCGTAATATCTTCGGCCTGAGCCTTTGTGGCAAACAAAGCCACACCGGCCAGCAACGATAACACAACTTTAGATTTCATGATTATATCTCCTTATCAAATTTCTCATTTATTGTCGGGCATAATAACAGACAAATCTTAATAAATTTATAATTGCCGCTTTTTAGGGCTTGCGCTTGAGCATTTTTGCTTTTATTATGGCCGCAATTGTAAGGAATTTTTGACAAAATGGTAAAAGTAATCACATTCGGTTGCCGTATCAACGCCTATGAGTCCGAGGTAATCAAAGAAAAACTATCGCACCTTGATGATGTTATAGTTGTCAATACTTGTGCCGTAACTCAAGAGGCCGAGCGCCAGTGCCGCCAATGTTTACGCAAACTACGGCGCGAGAACCCAACCGCCCGCATTGTGGCAACCGGTTGTGCCGTACAGATTAATCCGCAAAAATTTTCCGCCATGTCTGAGGTTGACTTAGTCTTGGGCAACAAGGAAAAAGCCTCAATTGACAAGATATTGTCTCAAGATTTGAGCGAAAAGAGCATCGTCGGCGATATTTTTTCCTATGACGGCCATGATGATTTCATCATCACCGGATTCGAGGGGCGCCAGCGTGCTTTTGTCCAGATTCAACAAGGCTGTGATCATCGTTGCACTTATTGCATAGTCCCCTTTGCCCGCGGACACAACCGCTCGGTGCCGGCGCAAGAAATTATCAGCCAAATCAAAGAGCTGTTGGCCCAAGGTTTTGCCGAGATATGCCTAACCGGTGTCGATGCCTGCTCCTACAAGCCCTCATTCAGCGGTTTGGTCAAAGAGATTTTGGCGGCGATTCCTCTCATTCCGTCATTGCAGTTTGGCTCGCTTGATCCGGCAGCCATAGATGATGAGTTTATTAAGCTGGTAGGAAAATACCCAAATATTGCGCCGCATTTTCATTTTTCGGTTCAGTCCGGCGATAATCTGATTCTAAAGCGGATGAAACGCCGCCACAGCCGCGAGGATGTAATCAATCTTTGCGCCAAAATTCGTGCCGTCAGACCGGAGGCCACTTTTGGTGCCGATTTTATTTGCGGTTTTCCGACCGAAACCAAAGAGCAATTCGAAAACACCGTTAAATTGGTGCAAGAAGCCGGCATTACGCACCTGCACGTATTTCCCTATTCCGAGCGCCCCGGCACTCCGGCCGCGCTAATGCCGCAGGTCGATGTTGAAGAAAGGCGTCGTCGGGCTCATATTTTGCGCCAACAAGGGGAGATAACAAATGACTAACTGGTTTAACAAGCTAACCTCAGGCCTAAAAAAGACCTCAGACAAGCTGGGCGGTGGTATCAGCGATATTTTTACCAAGCGCCGTCTTGATGCCTCATCATTAGATGATTTGGAAGAGATATTGCTTGAGGCCGATTTGGGCTATCAGGCAACCTCGGAAATTATCAAAAATTTTTCATCGCGCAAGATTGCCCGCGATGCTTCAAGCGAAGAAATTAAGCGCGCCCTCAAGGATGATATTGCCGCCATATTATCCCCTTGCGAGCAAAAGTTCGAGCTATCCTCCAAACCGCACGTAATTTTAATGGTAGGCGTCAACGGTGCCGGCAAAACCACCACCATTGGCAAGCTGGCGCATAAATTCAAAGGCAAAAAAATCAGCCTGATTGCCGGCGATACTTTTCGTGCTGCCGCGGTTGAGCAGCTCAAAATCTGGGGCGAGCGCAATCAAGTTCGCATCTATTCTGCCGCTCAAGGAGCCGATGCCGCCGGTCTTTGTTTCGACGGGCTGACAGAGGCCGTAAAGCAAGGCGATGATATCGTGTTTATTGATACTGCCGGTCGCTTGCAAAACAAAACCAACCTAACCGATGAGCTAAAAAAGATTATTCGGGTTATTAAAAAAGTCATCCCTGAGGCACCGCAGCATACCCTGTTGTGTCTTGATGCCACCACCGGTCAAAATGCGGTTGACCAAGCCAAGACTTTTAAGGAAATTGCCTCTGTCAACGGGCTTATCATCAACAAGCTTGACGGCACGGCCAAAGGTGGTGTTTTGGTAGCCGTTACCGAGGCGACCGAGCTTCCGGTATATTACATCGGCTTGGGCGAGGGCATAGATGACCTAAAAGAATTTAGCGCCCAAGAATTTGCCGCCTCTTTGGTGGGACTGTAAAATAAGAGCCGCTTTTTTCAAAGCGGCTCTTAATAAATATTACATATCTTGTTTTGGGGTATATGGCTCAAACACCAGCTCACCGCCGTTGTCGGTAACGAGCACCAAATAATTGCCCTGCATTTTATAAGATTTTATTTTGGGCAAAATCTGCAAAAAGTTTTGCTCCGATTCCATAGCTTCTTGAGGTCCCATCATCATTGTTGTAGCCGCCTGAGAAAATTTAATCCCTGATTTTCCGGTTAATTCATAATTTCCCATCATATTGTTAACGATTTTGCCGCTAAACCTGCCGTCCTCGCCCAAATTAAGAATTGTCGGCACATTGTTAAGCGAATCAACCAACTTGTAAGATCCGGGTTTAAGAGTTTCTTGTTCACTGCCGCAAGCAGCCAAGAATAAAGCAATCGCCAATACCAGTTTTTTCATCATAACTTTCTCCTATAAAAATTATTCATCATCAGACTTTATTCTTATAATATCTGCACCGACGGATTTCAATTTCTCTTCCAATTTTTCGTATCCTCTATCAAGGTGATAAACACGGTTGACGACAGTTTCGCCCTCGGCCACCAGGCCTGCCAGAATAAGGGCAAAAGAAGCCCGCAAATCAGTAGCCATCACCGGCGCACCGGATAATTTCTTAACCCCCCTGACAATAGCCGAGGCATGCCCGTGGACATTGATGTTTGCGCCCATGCGCAACAATTCCGGCACATGCATAAAACGGTTTTCAAAAATGGTCTCGGTAACCATGGAGGCGCCTTCTGCCGTCATCATCAAAGCCAAAAATTGCGCCTGCAAATCTGTAGGGAAGCCCGGAAACGGCTCGGTCATAATATCTTTGCCGATAAGCGTGCGGCCTTTGGCATCAACAATAATGCTGTTGGCGGTTTCTTCAACCATAACCCCCATATCGCGCAAAACCTGCAACGGCTGGCGCAAAGTTTCAGCTCTGGCGTTAATCAGCTCAATCCTGCCGCGAGTGATTGCCGCCGCCACGGCATAAGACCCGGCCTCAATCCTGTCGGCAATAACTTTGTGTACGGTGCCGTGCAAATCTTCAACCCCGTCAATTGTCAAAACCGACGTCCCGATTCCCTCTATCTTGCCGCCCATGGCATTAAGTATTTTGGCCAAATCACCGATTTCCGGCTCTTTGGCGGCATTTTCAATAACCGTCCGCCCATGGGCCAGAACAGCTGCCATCAATATATTGCAAGTTGCCCCGACCGAGGCAATCGGCAAAATAAGATGAGCTCCTTCAAGCCGGCCGTTGCTTTCGGCATAGATATAGCCGTTTTTGATTTCGATTTTGGCGCCCATTTTTTCCAAAGAAGCAAGATGAATGTCCATAGGTCTTGCCCCGATGGCACACCCCCCCGGCAGCGATAATTCGCATTTGCCGTATTTGGCAAGCAACGGCCCCAAGACATAGTAAGAGGCACGCATTTTCCTGACATAATCATAAGGTGCGGTCAGGCTTTCGATGTTTTTGGTGCGGTAAGAATAGGTTTTGGTGGCGTGTCCGTCCACAAAATCATCAAAAACATTGATCTTGGTACCCAGTTGCTCCAAAAGCGCATTCATCGCTTTGATGTCAGAGAGCATTGGCATATTGGTCAGCGTAACGGTCTCATCAGTCAGAAGCGAGGCGCAGATAAGCGGCAGAGCGGCATTTTTGGCTCCGCTGATAAAAATTTTGCCGTTTAAGACTTTGCCGCCTCTGATTTTAATCTTGTCCATTAGCTTTTTTCTCCTTTAGCATTTGGCGTTTTTTTTGTTGTAGTTTTCGTTTTTCCAAATTTTTTTGCAAAGCTTTTGCCTCGCGGTCAAAGCGAAGCGAGGCGCGGGTTTTTTTGGTGCTTTTGGTATCTTCGGTCATAATTTTCAATCTTCATAAAACACAAATCTCAAAAATTATACACTATAAAAAAGAAAAAAATAGCAAAATAACAAAAAAATCCCTTGATTTTTATTTTTTGGTTATGTAAGGTGTTTTCCGCAAGGTTGATAAAACCACGCCGCTATAGCTTTGAGGTCAGAGTACACCCTTGGTAACGGGATGGCTAAGCGAAAAGTTGCCATTAGGCAAGTTTTCGTCTGTAACATCTTAGAAAACCTTATCGAAACAGGCAATATAGATATTGCCGCATTGAGATTAGGTTCCTAAGGGTCGTAAGTCCGAGAAAGGACTTTAAGAGCCCA
>CALXUO010000021.1 GCA_944391695.1 uncultured Alphaproteobacteria bacterium | reverse complement strand
TTTCTTTGCGCAAACAAACAAGTTGCGGCGCCAGCTGATTGCGCATAATTTTCTTTAAGTTCATCAGTTTTAACTCCTTAATTGTTATAAAACAAAACCGCCGTTGTTTAAAAAACAAGGCGGGGAGTTAACGACAGTCAAATCACTGTCTGGGTTATTCGTGCTTAAGCCTTATTTCCCCAGCTCCCCAATATAGAGGAGATGATTTTTTTGATTTGAGGAGCCGTTACACTCCACCAAAGCAACTCGCCTTTGGCAATAAAAAGATTATAAAAAATCGTGTCAAAACGCAAGTGAAAAAGCCAAAAATTCAGATGTGTATAAAAGGTCTCTGAAATTTTGGCTTTGGGTATTGATATGTCTTTACAGTAAGTATTAAAAATATTTTTATTTGTAAATGGGTTGATAGTTTGTTATATCGACTGTTTTTATCAAATTGATGGCGGTTAGGGTATTGGGCAGCCCAACATAAGGAGTTATTTGAACCATGGCCGCCAGCAAGGTTTCTTTGTCGTTGCCGGCTTTCATGGCACCTACAATATGCGCCGGAAGTTGTTTTTCGGCTCCGATGGCTGTTAGTACGGCAAGTGACAACAGCTCTCTTTGCTTGAGGCTTAGACCGTTGCGGGTATAGAAATCGCCGAAGCAAAAATCGGTCAACAAATCGGGAACAATTTGGTTGTAAGGTGCCGGCAAATCCGACATGGCTTGCTTTACTTCTTCGCCATAGAGTTCTTCTTGAATTTTGAGGCCTTGAGAATGTTTGCTCTCGTCGGTTGTGGTACCACTTGCTTCTAAGGGAAGCTCTATTCCTCTTGCGGTTGCAACTTCATTAAACACGGCAATAGCATTTAAGGTTTTGGGAAAACCTATGTATGGTGCACAGCCATAGATTGCTTCTCTGATTTCCAAAGGTGTATTACCGACATTTAGAGCTGCATTTATATGCGCTTTGAGCTGCGGTAATGTCTGAATTGCCGTAAGCGCTACAACCGTGAGCATTTCGCGTTCTTTATGACTTAAATTGCCGATAAAAAAGGCCTCGCCAAAGATGTTTCGTTGCAATATCTCCATAAATTCCGGATCAGTCGGACTAGGGGTTCTTTCGCTTGCAAATAATTCGCTAAAAACTTTATCGGCTTTTGTTGCTCTGTCCATTGTTATTTCCTCCGCGGTGGCCGTTGTTGACATAAAAAGCAAAACGGCGCACCATAAATATTTGAAAAACTTCATTTGATTTTACCTTAAATTAGCTTTGAAAAATTCGGTTATTTCGTTAAACGGAATTTTTTCCATGTTATCGTACAAATCAACATGGTTGGCATTTGGTACAATCAATAATCTTTTGTTGTCTCCGACGAGCTTCTTGAAGGCATCTTCGCTAAAGTAGCGGCTGTGTGCGTTTTCGCCGTGTATTATCAATACCGGTGATTTGATTTCTGAAGCATAAGACAAAATCGGCATATTCATGAAAGACAGCGAAGATGTCATGTTCCAGCCACCGGTTGAGTTGATTGAATTTTTGTGGTAGCCACGCTTGGTTTTGTAATAGCCAAAATAGTCTTTAACAAATTGGGGTTCATCACCGCTCAGTTTGTCGGGTAGACCTTGAGCAATTTTGTAAGAACCGGATTTGAAATCGGCACTGCGTTGAGCGTTAAGTTGTTGTCTTAGGTTGTATCTTTGCTCTTTATCCATAGAATCGAAGTATCCGTTTGCATTGACTCTGCTCATATCATACATGGTTGCAGTTACGGTTGCTTTGATACGAGTGTCGTTAGCGGCAGCATTAATAGCGAATCCGCCAAAACCGCAAATGCCTAAAATTCCGATTTCATCATGGTTTACTTCCGGAAGGTTGCTTAAGTAATCTACCGCAGCACTAAAGTCTTCGGTATTGATGTCAGGAGAGGCTACATTGCGAGGTTTGCCGCCGCTTTCTCCGGTATATGAGGCGTCAAAGGCCAGAGTGATAAAACCGTTTTCGGCTAAGGTTTGGGCATATAATCCGGAGGATTGCTCCTTTACCGCACCAAAAGGACCGCTTACGGCTATGGCCGGAAGTTTTTCAGCTCTCTTTTCTTTGGGGATGTATAAGTCGCCCACAAGTTTAATACCATAGCGGTTGGTAAAAGATACTTTTTTGACTTTTACCTTATCGCTTTTAGCAAAAGTTTTGTCCCAGCCGCAAGCGTAAAATTTCCAGCCGAAAAATCCGCAAATAGCAATGGTTAAAAGAGATATAATCCCAAATTTCATTTTATTTCCTCCAAAAATTTTTCTTTACAGAATTGAGTTTAATCTTTAGAGTATACTCTAAGTCAAGCGTTTTTTGTCGGAGGGGATAATAATGTTTTATTCTATATCGCAAGTTGCAAAAAAATTTAACTTAACCGCATATACTTTGCGCTATTATGACAAACTTGGATTGCTTCCAACTGTTGGCAAATCTTCGTCAGGATTGCGGAGGTTTTCCGAAAATGATTTGAATTGCGTGGCAATGATTGAGTGTTTGAAAGAAACCGGGCTGACCTTAAAAGAAATCAGAGATTATTTTGTATTAGCGGTTAAGGGTGATGAAACCATTGATATGAGAATGCAGATGATGATAAATCAAAAAAAACGAATTGAGGACGAGATTAAGTCGTTGCGGCGCAATTTGAAAAAGATTGAGTTTAAAATCAAATATTATCAGACGGCTAAGGATGTCGGAGAAGCCAATGTTTATAGCGAATATCCGCAAATGTTGGCAGAGCATGATAAGTTGTTTAAATAATTTCTTGACTTAGAGTATACTCTAAAGTTTATGATATGTTCGAATCTAACTAAAGTGGAGAATAAAAGATGAAGTGTTGTATAACGGCAGTATTAGGTTTGAGTTTTTTGTTGGTATTTAATGTAAAGGCAGAAGAAATGAAAAAAGCACCGATAGATACTATTTTTGCGCAAGGCGAAAAGAATCCTTATGGCGAATATTTTACAGGACAAACCTATTTAACAATGCTCAGTAATAAAGATGATGTGTGGAATTCTTCGATTGGTAATGTTACTTTTGAACCCAATGCCAAGACTAATTGGCATAAGCATTCCGGCGGTCAGATTTTGTTGGTTTTGGCAGGAGAGGGACGCTATCAGGAAAGGGGCAAAGAAGTGAGAATATTGCACCCCGGCGATGTGGTCAGAATACCCTTGAATGTTGAGCATTGGCATGGGGCGGCTAAAGATTCTTGGTTTAGCCATATCTCGATAGAGACCAATTTGCCAAATAATCAGACAACATGGCTTGAGCCAGTTGAGTTATAAAATAGCAAAAAAGTAACCCACCGGCTTAGCCGGTGGTTCTTCACAAGCGGGTGTAACCCTAACGGTGCCAGCGAACGCCTTAAGGGCGTATGACGGTCTGACGGGGCGAGGGTTACTTGCTACCCGTAAACGGGTCAAGCTCCATAGTCAATTGACTTTGCTCCGCGTCTTCTTTAAGTTGATTTCGTATATACTCGGTAATTTTCTGAGTATTCTTCCCTGTGGTATCAACATAGTACCCTCGACACCAAAACTCTCTGTTGCGATATCGAAATTTTGCATTTCCCCATCGTTCATATATCGTAAGACTACTTTTACCTTTGAGATATCCCATTATTGAGCTTACCGAAAACTTAGGCGGAATCTCTAGTAACATATGAACGTGATTAGATTGTGTTATTTAGGCATACAAAAAAACCTCCGTTTTTAGGCGGAGGTTTTGGAAAAGAAAGGCTGAAGAAACGATGTTTAGAAGATCTGGCAGCGACCGACTCTCCCGTGTCTTAAGAC
>CALXUO010000020.1 GCA_944391695.1 uncultured Alphaproteobacteria bacterium | reverse complement strand
GTAAATTTATGATGTTTCATTGATTTGTCCTTTCCTGTTTGAGGTTAGTATAAAAAATTATCCCGAAAATTGCTATCGCAATCTTCGGGACTTTTTTTTACTGTCCAACTTTCGGGGGACAGATCATAATAGGCGGCTTTTTTATCTGCTTTTTTGTCTTGAAGAAGGCCTACTTGCAGTTGTTCTGTTGGGCAGAGATGTCCTGAGTGCCAATATTTTTTGCCCCAAAGACATAGGCTCGTTTTTCTTTTTTTTCGGATTCTTTTTGTTGCCAGCTTCTTTGATTTGTTCTTTGCGCTGGTTTGTTTTGGAGCTTGGCAAGGGTTTAATTTTTACATCAGTTATGATTTGAGCCGACAAAGGCTCGTGAAATTCCTCGCTGCTTTTCAACCGTAAGAGCTCATTTTTATTATATCCTCTGACAGCAATAATCTCAGCCACGGCCCGTGTCAAAAATTTATTATCGGCCGAAACCTTGTTCAACAATTCGTTAATTTCCTCGTTATCAGGATTTTCTTTGGCATAACCGACCAACAATTTACGTGCGGCATTAGCCTCAGCTTGTTGTTTTTTAATTTGTGTTTGCATTTTTTTAAGTTGTTTTTCCAGCTCAATCAACATACCCAAAAGCTGTTCTCGTTTGCTCTGATATTGAGGATCATTTTTATCAAGCTCTTCAATTTTTTTGTTAAGAGATGATCCTTCGTCAATATCCTCAATATTTGTTTGTTGGTCCGTATCAGCCATTTATATCTCCGCAGCAATAATAAGATAAAATTATGATAACACAAATTTTATAAAAAAACATCACAAAAAACGCCTCCCTCGCAAGAAGAAGGCGTTCCTAAAGCAAAAACCAAGCTCAAAACTTAGGCGTTTTTCTTCAAGGCCTCACCCAGGGCATCGCCCAAAGCCGAGTTGCCCGAAGCAGAAGAATATTCTTCCAAAGCTTTCTTTTCTTCGTCAATTTCCAAAGCCTTAATCGACAAGTTAACTTTAGAGTTTTTCTTATCAATCGAGGTTACTTTGGCTTCAACGGTGTCGCCTTCTTTGAAGTTTTCAACATTTTGTGAGGCCTTGTCTTTAGCCAAATCACCCTTTTTGATGTAAGAGGTCAAACCGTTAACATTAACGGTAATACCTTTTTCATCAATAGCGGTAACGCAGGCTTTAACGACATCACCTTTCTTAATGCTTTCCAAAGCTTGAGCAACGGTGTTTTCGGTCAATTGCTTAATACCGAGGCTGATGCGTTCTTTTTCAACATCAACATCAATGATTTTGGCTTGAATATCTTGACCTTTGCTATAATCCTTAACCGCTTCTTCGCCTGGTTTGTCCCAAGAAATATCCGACAAGTGAATCATGCCGTCGATTTCATCAGACAGACCGACAAACAACCCAAACTCGGTAATATTTTTGATTTTGCCCTCGATAATGGATCCGAGCGGATGCTCTTCAATATAAGCAGCCCAAGGATTCGGGGTGCATTGTTTAATGCCAAGGCTAATACGTCTTTTTTCGGCATCAACTTCCAAAACCTTAACCTCAACTTCTTGCGAGGTCGAAACGATTTTACCCGGATGAACGTTTTTGCGGGTCCAGCTCATCTCAGAAACATGAACCAGTCCCTCGATTCCGTCTTCCAACTCAACAAAAGCACCATAATCGGTGATGTTGGTAACTTTTCCGGTATAAATCTCGCCGACATTGTATTTACCCTCGACTTTGGCCCAAGGATCATCTTCAAGCTGTTTCATACCCAAGCTGATACGTTGAGTATCTTCGTTAAATTTGATAACCTGAACCTTAACGGTCTGTCCGACAGACAAAACCTCGGCCGGATGATTAATACGACGCCAAGAAATATCGGTAACGTGCAACAATCCGTCAACACCGCCCAAATCAATAAAGGCACCATAATCGGTAATATTTTTAACCACACCCTCAAGAACAGAACCCTCTTTAAGGTCGTTAATCAATTCGGCTCTGGCTTCGGCACGAGTTTCTTCCAAAACAACGCGACGCGAAACAACAATATTGCCTCTAACTTTGTCCATTTTCAAGATTTGGAAAGGTTGAACCACGCCCATCAGCGGAGTAATATCGCGTATCGGACGAATATCAATTTGCGATCCGGGCAAGAAAGCGATAGCACCGTTAAGATCAACGGTAAATCCGCCTTTAACCCGACCAAAGATAACACCGTTAACTCTTTCACCGGCATTAAGAGATTTTTCCAAATCATGCCAAGCTTCCTCACGACGAGCTTTTTCGCGAGAAAGGACGATGTTGCCGTCTTTGTCTTCATAGCGGTCAACATAAACTTCTACCTCGTCACCGACTTTCAATTCCGGATTTTGGCCGAATTCACGCAAAGGAATACGACCCTCGGATTTCAAACCGACATCAACGGTAGCAAAATCAGGAGTTAAACGGATAATTGTACCCTTAACAACCGAACCGGTAATACCATTATCGCCAAACTGCTCATTAAGCAGGGCTTCAAAATTTTCGTTTGTTTCGGGGATTTTAAATTCAGTATTGTTCATAAAATATTATTTCAAAATGCCAGACCCGCTAAAATTTTTTGCGGCGGACTTGTGCGGGCTAATACGAGAAAAATCGGCGCACCCCAATCAATCAAGTGAGGTTAGTTATACATACAAATATTTATTTTTCAAGCAAAATCTTATGCTAAACGCCAAAAAAAGCCTATTTGCCGTCAATAATTCTGCACACTTTATCAAAAACCTCATCAATACTCATATTTGAGGTATCAATAATAATGGCGTCATCGGCCGGTTTCAAAGGTGCCGAGGCTCTGGAAGAGTCTCTCTCGTCGCGTTCTTTGGTTTGAGCCAAAACATCTTCATAAACGGAAGACATGCCTTTTTGCAAATATTCTTTATGGCGGCGCAAAGCTCTGACTTCCAAAGATGCGGTGATAAAAAGTTTGATGTCGGCATTAGGACAAACAACGGTTCCGGTATCTCTTCCGTCATAGACGACACCGCAAACGGCTTTTCCGTCGGAAGAAACCGGAGTATAAGCAAAATCTTGCTGCATTTTGAGCAAAGCCTCGCGCACTTTGGGCAAGGCCGAAACTTTTGAGGCGGCTTGTCCGCCAAGGCTCGAACGAAAATCAGGATTTTTTGAAAGTTCTATCATCTTGGCAAAAGACATTTCTTTGGCAGATTGTTCCGCTGCCGAAACATCATCAGGGGTTAGGCCGTGGGATATAAGGTCGATTCCCACAGCGCGGTAAACCATACCCGTATCAAAATAAGCCAAATTATATTTATCGGCCAATTTTTGTGCCAATGTTCCTTTTCCGGCAGCCGCCGGTCCGTCAATCGTAATAATCATAAAAAACTCGTATTTTTTTAAATTGTAACCAAATTTTCACTTTATTAAAGTTAAAATAAACGGTATAATGTAATAAAGAAAGAGTAAAAGTTGTTAATGTGTATATTTAAAAGGTCTAAAACAATGTTAAAATATTTGCCGATCATTGTGATAATATCTGCCTTTATGTCGTTGCCGGCAGAGGCATTGGTTAAACAAGATGTCTCAAAAGCGTTGTCATATCGCAACGTTGTTAGCGGAGCATCATCTAGCACAAGCAGTCTTAAATCATCTGAGATGTTCAATCAAGCAGATAATTCCGATAAAACATCAGATCAAAAAACCGAGCAAATTGTTGATTTGCGTAAAAGTGCGTCAAAAAGTATAGCTGTTAAGCAAGACGAAGAATTTGGTGTTAAGGTAGAAGAAAAAGATGGGTATGTTTGGCGAGTTTCCTATGATACGGAAGCTATCATCATGGTAGGAAATTCAATTAAAGAAGACGCAAGAGAAATAAAATTTATCCAAAGCGGTGATGAAAACAACGAAATCTACCTTGATAGGATTGATTCGTCAGGAAAAGTTGTCCAAAATAAAGCGATTTATATTAAGGTTTATTAATGGAAAAAAGCCGCAATATCAGATTATATTTTAGCGATAAAATATCAGTCGGCGGTTTGCTTGAATTGGCAGACAAGCAGGCGCATTATTTATTAAATGTCATGAGGTGCAAAAAAGGAGAGGGCATCAAATGCTTTAACGTCAGCGATGGTGAGTTTTTGTGCCGTCTTGAGGGTTGTGATAAAAAGAAAGCTCAATTATTTGTTGAAAAATGTGTTTGCCGGCCACAAAAGCCGATGTCTGATATTTGGATTATTTTTGCACCGCTCAAAAAAGATAAAACAGATTTTGTTATCGAAAAAGCGACAGAATTGGGAGCAAGCAAGATTATACCGGTAAATACCCAATATACCAATGCTGAAAGAATTAGGCTTGAGCGTTTAAATTTAATTGCGACAGAAGCAGCAGAGCAGTGCGGCAGGTTGGATATTCCGCAGATAATGCCATTGACGGATATATCATCATTGTTGTCGTCTTTTGAAAAAGATAGAATCCTTTTTTTCATGGATGAACGCCGCCAGGGAGCAGATGTCGCCGAAACATTTAGTAAATTCAAAGGGCAAAAAGCAGCGATTTTGATAGGTCCGGAGGGAGGATTCAGCAACGAAGAAAGCTTGTTTGTAAACAGCTTGCCTTTTGTAAAAAACATTAATCTAGGGCCAAGGATACTCCGAGCCGAAACCGCTGTAGCGGCAGCACTATCGATATGGCAAGCGATTGTTGGTGATTGGAGCAATAAAGGAGCAAAACAATGAAAATACTTATAGCTGACGATCATGAGCTTTTTCTAAAAGGTCTGGAGCTGATATTAAAAGATTTTGACACATCGACCAACATTGTCAAAGCCAAAAGCTACACCGATATTTTTAAGCTAATCGAGCAAGAAAGGGATTTTGATTTGATATTAACCGATCTAGCCATGCCCGGAGCGCAGTGGCTAGATGCTTTGCAAAAAATACATCAAAGTCTGCCCGAAACTCCCGTAATTATTTTATCGGCGCTGTTTGATAAAGAAATTGTGCAAAAGACCATAGATTTAGGTGCGGCGGGATACATTCCCAAAACCTCAAGCAATGCAGTCATTATTTCGGCGGTAAATTTAGTTTTGTCCGGAGGGGTTTATATTCCTGCAGAACTTTTACAAGATACTTTACAAAATGATTTTAATATGCTTAAAGAAATTGAGAATATACCGGAGAATAAAGAGCTTTCAGAAAAAGTTAAGATTTTGACTCCGCGACAGATTGATGTCCTCCGATTGATAGCCAAAGGGAAATCAAATAAGCAAATAGCATTTGATTTGGGGTTAAGCGAAGGGACAGTAAAATTACATATAACGGCAATATTAAAATTGCTTAATGTCTACAACCGAACCGGAGCGGTAGTTGCGGCGACACATTTGGGATTATTGGAAGAAAATGACTAAAATCAACCAAAAACGACTTGATGAATACTTGGATATCTTCGGCAAAAGCACGATGCAATCTCTGCTTAAAGATTATTTAGCACAATCAACAAAATCATGGGAAACGCTTGATAAAATATCAGATTTTGAAAAACGTAGGGTTTTTCATTGTTGGCGTTCAAGCAGTTTGGTTTTTGGGATGGATGATTTTTCCAAACTTTGCAGCAAGATAGAAGACGACATGCTCAACAATCGTTTAAGCAAATTGTCCATGCTTATTTCCGAAAGCCAGGATTGTTATCAAAAAAGCATAATTAAAGTTATAGAGATTATGCAAGCGAGGGAAAATGAGTATAATTAAAACATCAAAATCAAATTTACCGGCTTATATAGATGTCATTTACGGCGATATTTATAATGATGCGGACAAGTGCTCGTCATATGATAATAACTTGCTTTGCAATGTCAGAACGCTGTTTCAATATAAAAGACTTGTTAATTCAGCGGTTAGAGAACTAAAAATGAATCAAAATGTCTTGCAGCTGGGGGTTGTTTTTGGCAGCGAGATAGACGAAGTTGCCATGGCAATAGGGGCCTATGGACAGTATGATATTGTTGATATAAATTCCGTTCAAGTAAACCGCATAACTGACAAATATTGGAAAGTTTATCGCGGGATGAAAATATTTAAGCAGGACGCAACAAATCTCAAACTTAACGGTAACTATGATGCGGTTGTTTGTTTTATGCTTTTATCAGAGATTCCCACAGCCACCAAAATGAAAATAGTTGATTCGGCATTAAAGATGGTCAAACCTGGCGGTAAAGCGATATTTGTTGATTGGCACAAACCATTATATTATCATCCGTTGCGCTATGTTGTACGCATGTACAACCGCCTGTATAATCCATTTGTTGAAAGTCTTTGGGATAGAGATATCGAAAGTTTTGCCTCACCTGAACTCAAGCCTCAATTTATTTGGCGTAAAAGTACGTATTTCGGCCGTATGTTTCAAAAATTGGTAGCAGTACGTAAGCAAAACGGACTGGAGATAAAAAAGGAAGAAGAGACTATTTTGGCAGGTGATGCTCTAGGTTTGGCTGATTTCTGAAATTTTTATTGCAATAAAGTTTGCATCATTAAGTATTGCTTTAGGTCTAAAATTAATAGCCTCTGGTTGTTTCATATCAACAGCATACCCTTTTTCAATTAAAGATTTGGCAAATCGGCAATGCTTGGGCGTCAGCCAGTCATGTCCTATAAACAACAATACAGGTTTGCCAGTTCCGCAAGCTTCCGAGCACATCGAAACGGAATCAGCTGTTGCCACGATTAAATCAGCACAAGCATAAAACCCCATAATCGGATTTTCTTTTTTTTCACCCCAAAGATAAGTATAACAAGGAATGTCTTTAATTTCGTTCATAATGATTTTTTCTGCTTGTTTCCCGGTTCTTCTGGAAGAAGTTATAAGGAACGATCCACCGATTTTTTTGTGCAAATTTTTTAGTTCCTTAGCCAAATCTTCAGCATTATCCAAAGGCCAGGGTTTATTTTTGATGGCACCGCCGATAATAACAGCCGTCAAAGGTTTAGGCAGATTATCAAACACAGGCATCCAATTCTTTTGTTCTTTGGCCAAAATATCAGCAAATATTTTTGTTGGAGCTCCGGTAATAACCAAGGATTTAGGACTTTGTTTATTTTTGTTCTTATCATGCTGAGGAACCACAATCATGTCCATATCGTCAAGACCAATACCGCCGCTGGGATACATCAATTGAATAATTTTAGTTTTATTATTTGATTTTTTACGAATATATCTGGCAACGGGAACAGTTCTTCGGGTTGAAGATAAAACCAAATCGGGCCAAGGCGGGGTAATATCATCAGATTTATCACGATTAACGCCGATAAGGGTACGTCCTCTTATATAATTAGGAAAACTGCCAAAACAAGTATAAACGATATTTTTTTTAACAATTTCTATTTTGCCTTTTAAGGCCAAAGCAATACCTTCGGCCTGATTGGCGCTTCCTTTGCGATCATCAAGCAAAAGCCATAAAGTCCTTTTCATATTTGATAACTTTCAAAAAGTCATGGTCAATCGATTCGAATGCTTGTAGTATAAAACTTATATTGATTAAAACAAGCTATTAAATAAGGGAGATGAATTTTGATAAAAATAATACAACTGAGTGTTTTGTTTGTTTTATTGTCATTAAGTGCTGCTCATGCTCAGTTTGCGGCCCAAGCTGAGGCAAAATACATGGCCACGCTAAAAGCAGTAGTTGACTATAAAATCAACGATGAAGAAAATTATAATGATATTGAATCTCTAAGACAAAATAAAAGATTTAACCAAGAACTGACCAGGATGCTCAGCAAATTATCCAACCGCCGCACCAAAAACTCCACCAATGCAAAAGTTTATAAGATTTTGCTCAAAGCCGGCAAAGACATATATAACGAACTTGATTAATCTTAAATTAACGCCTTAAGGCTTAGAATTAAGCAAAAATAAGTTAAAAAGGTAATGGCTGAATGGATAACATCGAAATAAGCAAACTAAAAAAGAGTTTGGATACTATGCGATCCAAGATTATAGAGGCCAAAGGCAAAAGTGTCGAAGGTCTCACTCCGTTACCTAATTCAAAGTCTACAAAAAAGATGGCGTCAAATAAGAGTAGAGAGGCAAAGGCATGAAAAAAATTTTTTATTGTTTAATAACGGCAATATTTTTATCTTCTTGTGCGCCGCAAGAAGTTTCTTATTTTGAGCCTGACTATAACGGCATAGCCGAGTATGTTATAGTGGTTGATAAAAGTTCCAATTTTGTAGTTTATGAATATTCAGACATAAGAATAGACGAGATTGCTCAAATTGCAGCCATCTATTGTCACGACCACGGAGACAAGCAGGCATCGCTTTATGAAATAAACTTAACTCCTGATTCCAAACGCCGAGCCACCTTTGTCTGCCGATAAAATGCTTGCAAAGCATCTTTTGCCTACCTATATAACAATATAGATAACAGTTTTTATGGGCTTGTAAGAAGATGAACAAAAATTTATACCAGATTTTGGGTGTATCCAAAAATGCCACGGAAAGCGAGATAAAATCAGCCTACCGCAAATTGGCGCGCAAATATCATCCGGATTTGAATAAAGATGATAAAACAGCCGCCGAGAAATTCAAAGAAATTTCTTGTGCTTATGATATTTTGGGCGACAAAGAAAAGCGCCAAAAATATGATAACAATGAAATAGATGCCGATGGCAAACCGACCGGATTTGGCGCCGGAGGTTTCGGCGGGGGATATCAATCCTATTCTGCAGGCAGAAATCCTTTTCAAGGGGCTCAAGGGGCATCATTTGATTTTTCATCTATTTTTGGCGATGACATTTTCTCATCTTTTGCTTCACAAGGAGCAGGGCCTTTCGGCGGTGGTTTCGGAGGAGCATCAAGGCGTCCGCGCAAAGGGGCAGATATCAATTACACCATGCGGATAGATTTTTTGTCGGCGGTAAGAGGTTCCGAAAAGACAGTAAACATCAACGGTAAAAACATCAATATCAAAATACCTGTCGGCACGGTAAACGGACAAACCTTGCGCCTAAAAGGCTTAGGCGAGGCAAGCTTAAATGGCGGCACGCCGGGCGATGTTTTAATAACCTTGAATGTCGACCGTCATCCCTATTTTGAGCAAGAAGATAAAAATATTTTATTGGAATTGCCCATAACCCTAAAAGAGGCGATTCTAGGCGCCAAAATAACAGTACCCACCATCAGCGGCAAAGTTGCAGTCAATATTCCGCCTTATGCCACCACCGGCGAAAAATTGCGCCTTAAAGGCAAAGGTATAAAAGGCGGCGATCAAATTATGACCTTAAAAGTGGTTATGCCTAAAAACAAGAGTGTGGAATTGGAAAAGGCTTTGCAGTCAATGCCCAACGAAAACATCAGGACTTTTTAATGCTTCTTGAAAACATCAAAGACTTTAGCTGGCATAATGATCCGCAAAATGTTCGTTTTGTAGAAGAGGGGATGTTGATAGAGGCCAAGGCGCATACGGATTTTTGGCAGAATATCGATTGTAATTTTGCTAAAGACGACGGTCATTTGTTTGCCAAGAGCATCGAGGGCGATTTTATTCTCACGGTAGTATGTTCTTTTCCAAGCATAAAAGCTAATGCCCAGTGTGGTTTGATGGCAAGATCCGATAAACAAAATTGGATAAAAGCCGGTCTATATTCGCCACAAGCTGACATACCACAGCTTGGAGTTGTAAGCGCCAATCAGGGCTCATCTGACTGGTCGGTGGTTTCTTTACCTCAAGATAGTCGCAAACTTTGGCTTCGTTTAAGACGTCGAGGCAAGGATTTTGTTATTTACTTTTCGTTAGATGGAGAGTATTTCAAGCAAATTCGTATGCTGCACCTCCCCAAGTCCGCAAATATATTAGATATCGGAGCCTATGGTTGCGCTCCCGGAAACGAAAGTTTTGAATTCGTTTTGCAGGAAATAGATATCAAGACTTAGAATCTAGTCGGCCAAAGCGGCGATTTCTGTTCGCAAATCATCAATTCCAATACTTTTTTCCGAGCTTGTAGCCAACACTTTGGTATAAGCGGCGGCGTGTTTTTCGGTTTCGGCGATGGTTTCACATAGAACTTTGTCCAAGCTTGTTTTTGAGATTTTATCAATTTTGGTTAAAACAATTTGATAAGTTACCGCCGCCTTGTCAAGCATTTCCATAACCTCTTTATCTGCTTTTTTTATACCGTGCCTGGCATCAATCAATAAAAACACTCGTTTGAGAGTAACTCGTCCCTGCAAATATAAAAAAATAACCTTTTGCCATTGCTTGACTTGCACTTCCGGAGCCTTGGCATATCCATATCCCGGCAAATCGACCAAATAAATTTTATTATCAAGGCTAAAAAAATTGAGTTGTTGCGTTCTTCCCGGGGTATTAGAAGTCTTGGCCAGGCTTTTTTGTAAGCAGACAGCGTTTATTATACTAGATTTACCGACATTGGAACGTCCGGCAAAAGCAACTTCCGGCAAGCCTGTAGCCGGCAATTGCTCCAGATTTGCCACCCCCAAAACAAACTCAGCCTTTTTATCAAACAAACTTTTGGCTTTGGCAATTTGCTCTTTGGGATAGTCTTGGTGTGTCGTAGTCATTAATCAACTCCGACTTTTTTCATAATAACTCGTTGCTGAATAATTGATAATACATTGCTCAAAGTCCAGTAAATAACCAAACCCGAGGCAAAATGCCCAAGCATAAAGGTAAATATAACAGGCATCAAAGCAAACATCCTGGCTTGGTCTTTGTTGGCGGGTTTAGGCGATAATTTTTGTTGGATATACATGGTAATACCCATCAAAATCGGCCACACTCCAAGGTCAATCAGGCTTGGAATAGGAATACCTGTCATTGCCGAGATAGTCATCGGATCCGGAGCCGACAAATCCTTAATCCAGCCCACAAACGGAGCATGCCTGATTTCAATTGCAATGTTAAGCACTTTATACAAAGAGAAAAATACCGGAATTTGAATAAACAAAGGCAAACATCCCGAGGCCGGATTAATTTTTTCTTTTTTATACAAAGCCATCATCTCCTGCTGCAAACGCATCTTGTCGTCTTTATAAGTCTCTTGGATGGCCATAATTTTGGGTTGTACTTTTTTCATCTTAGACATACTCTCATAAGACTTGTTGGCAATCGGAAACATCACCAGTCTCAACAAAGCGGCAAACAGCAAAATAGCCCACCCCATATTGCCGATAATGTGGTACAAAAAGTCCAAAATATAGAAAAACGGCTTAGTTAAGAAGTAGTACCAACCAAAATCAACCGCCAAATCAAATTTGTCAATATTTAGGTCTTTGGCATAGTCATCCAATAAAGCAATTTCTTTAGCCCCGGCAAAGAAATTAACCGCGCTTGTTGCCACCGTTCCGTTGGCTACCACCACCGGAGCCCCGACATAGTCTGCCTGATAGGTATCATCGCTTGTTTTGCTGAACCGGACCTTGCTTTGCACATTGTTGTCAAGAGTGATGGCTGTAAACCAATATCTTTCGCCAAAGCCAAGCCATCCGCCGATTGTCTCAAATTCTTTTTTCTCACCCACATCCAAATCCTTGGGTTTAATTTCTTTCAAACTGGAGTTAATCACCCCGAGCAACCCCTCATGAACCACCGAAGAAGATGATTTTTCAGGAGCATAAATTCTTGTAATTAGTCCATAAGGAAACAAAGTAACTGATTTGCCCGAATTATTTTCAACAATCTGCTCTATGTGGAACATATAGTTTTTATCCAAAGATATTCTGCGTACAAATTTAATTCCCTGGCCGTTGTTCCATTCCAAAGTAACAGGGGATTCTGGGGTCAATTTTCCGCCTATAACTTTCCATAAGGTATCGGCGGTGGGCAGTTTAATATTTGTACCATTGCCAAGCCAGCCAAATTCGGCATAGTAAGGAGCTTTGGTCTTAACCGGTGTTAATAATTCGACGTCAGGACTATTTTCTTCCAGAGTTTGCTTGTATTTGGTCAAGTATAAATCATCAAATCTGGCCCCTTTAAGCCTGATAGAGCCGATAATTTTGTCATTGGCAATATCAATTCTTTTATCAGCCATCAAAGCATCATGCACATTCAAAACCTTTTCAGGGCGAGTTTCGATAGTTTTTTGGCTTTCCAATTCTGTAGTAATATTTTCTGCCGCATTTTGCTCAGGAGAGTTTATTTGTTTTGTCTCATTGGGCCAAATTATGTTAACCAACAAAATAGCCACGATTGATAAAACGATAGCTCCATACAAACCCCTGGTTTCTTCTTTCATTTTTGCAAAAACTCCTTCAACTTAAACAGTATTTTATATGTAATATAAATAAAACGCTAAAGCAAGTTAATATACTGTTTTATTATTTTTTTGTTTTTTTAGGCGGTACTGGGTCAAATCCGCTTCCTCCCCACGGATGACAGCGCAAAATCCTTTTTATACCGAGCAAACTTCCTTTTAAGATGCCGTGAATTTGCAAAGCCTCAATAAAGTATTCTGAGCACGTAGGCCTAAAGCGACAAACATTAGGCAACATCGGAGAGATAAAGCGCTGATATCCTCTAATCATTTTTATCATTATCAGCTTGATCATTCTTTTGCTCTCGCTCAATTATTTGCAAGTTTATGGCCTCAACGGCTTCTTTTAATTTTTTTGTCAGATAACTAAAATCAAGCGTTGTGGTATTGTGGCGTCCGATTAATACATAATTAACCCCCGCCAAGCCTTTTTCCGGCAGCACCAACGCCGCGGCTGCTCGCAAACGCCGCTTAGTCCGATTTCTGATATGAGCTTTACCCAATTTTTTTGTAGCGGTATATCCGACAAAGCAGGCATTTTGCTGTGCGGCCGATAAATTTAAGGCCGCCTGCAGAACTATACCGTTGACAACAACTTTAAATTCTTTGGCGGCCTCAATAAAATATTTGCGTTTCTTTAAGATAAAAACTTTCATCTCAAAAATTAAGCAGAAATTTTCTTACGGTTATGAGCGCGTCTTGCCGACAAAACCTTGCGGCCTCCGGCAGTAGCCATACGAGCGCGAAACCCGTGGCGACGCTTTCTTACCAATTTCGAAGGTTGATATGTACGTTTCATAAATTTTCTCCGGTTAATTATTGTTATTTAAAGCTCCGAAACATTTTTCGGAGTCCTCGGACAAGCTGTTTTATAAAGTCAAAATACTGATATGTCAATATTAAATTGCGTTTCCTTTTCGCAAAACGCTTTGCGCCGTCTCAGAATAAGATCCATCGTCATTATGAACAATAATTCCTTGATGAATAATCAAAGGCGCCTTAGAATCTTTTTTTGCGCGGACAATAATGCGTTTGGCCGGTTGCCCTGTTTTGGAGTATAAGGGAAACACTTCTATTTTACCCATTTTGCCGCTTAAAGAGGTAATAATATGTTCTAAAGCTTCCGCCCGATTAATTATATATAAATACCCACGGGGTTTAAGCATTTTAAGACAAAATCCAAGCCACTTTGCCAAATCGGCGTTGTCAAAATTATGGGCATTGGCTTTTGAAGCATTGGGAGAAGGCATATCGTCCAAAGCATAGGGCGGATTGGTAACCACATGAGCAAAAGAGCAGGGCTTAAGTTCAGCGGTAAAGATATCGGCCTTTATGATTTGCACACAATCAAACCCGTTTGTTCTTGCGCTTAAAACGGCAGCCTGCGCAAGCATTTCCTGTTTTTCAATCCCTGTGATTGATAAAGTCTTTGCCCGAAATCTCTCAGCCAAGCAAAGCGCAACAGCACCGTTACCCGAACCTACATCAAGAATATTATCATTGTCTTTTACATTTGTTACCGCCGCCGCAAGCCACACCGCATCAGAGGAGGTCTTATATCCGTCTTCCGGCTGATATATTTCAACTTTTTTATCCAAAAGATAATCTTTGTGATATGCGGTCATATTATTGCCACTCAATTACAGCGCGGGCCAACTCACGTTCATTGTCAGAATCATAGGTTCTGATACTGTGCAAAGACTTATTGCCATCCATTTTGGTGGTAACGCGTATTTTCTCGCCCATATATCCTTCTTTGCGAAAGTTAATATCGATTCTTTTGGGGTTGTGAGTCAGCCTGAAATCAGGCGCGACAGCCTCTGTTGCCCACAAGATATAAACTGCGTTGTTAATATGTTTGTTTAGGTCAATATCGTCAAATCTAACGCGGAACTTAAATTGATTATCACCTTCTGTAACCTCGGCAAGCTTAGGAAAATCGGTATCCAAGGCTCTTGTTTTAAGGGGCTGATGCAAAGGCATATTTTCCTCAACCGAGAGAGGGCGTTTTCTTTTCAAGTCAATCAGCACCCATTGGCTTGATGCCCGCATAATAGATTTTCCGTCTTCGCCGAACACCTCAAAATCGCGGTAGGCCGACAACTTGTTTTTTGCCGATGGCCAGGTTTCAATAACAATATTTTCATGCATTTTGGGCAGGCGGTCAATTTCCAAAGCATAGTTGGTTCCGACCCAAGTCATACCGTTTTCAATGCAAAATTTTAGGCCAAAACCAAGGCGTGCCGCATCATTATCAGCCATATCCTGAAAGATATTCATTAGGGTTAAGATTCTCAAATTATTATTGCGATCACATTCATAAGAGCGAATATTATATTGGTTGCTGTATTTGGCAATTTGCATTTATTTTCTCCGTTTACAAAGCATAATCTCAAAATTTTCCATCGTTCTGCGGCGGCTGAAAGTACGCTTCAAAAATCCCATTCCCGATGTAGGCCTTTGCCATACTTCGCTAAAAGCCAAATCATCTTTTGCCACCAGCCACACGGCAGGAGATTTGGATATTAACTCATATTGGTTACCACAAAGTTTAAACAAATAATTATTTTTAGGGATAGGGTCAATTAAATTAAAGTTTATAGCCTTTGCCAAAGGTCTAAAACTTTCTGCGACAAAAAGCGGACAGTGTTTGGGAATAAAAACCGCATTAGGCAAAATATTGCGAATACACTCCCAATCACCCAAAAAGCCATGACCGGCACCTTGCAAGATCGGAAAATCTTTCAAAGTTACAAACTTTATGTTTCTAGCGTTCATCTGTCCTTTAAGGGGGTTGAAATAAGTTCTGGCAGTAATAAGAGCAAAAGAATCTTTTGATGTTGCCTCAAACCAATCGCCAATATCATTAAAAGCACCAATAACCACGAAATTATTGTCAAACGAGCTCAAATCATTGGGCATACCCTCGGCTATTTTTATTTTGTCACCGGCAATTTTTTCAAAATCAATTCCGCGCTGCCTCAAGATATTCAAATAGGCATAAAAATCATCATTACCGAAAAACACGACATTTTTTCGTAATTTTAACGCTGCCAAAAAAGCCAAAATATACATTTCGGTATGAGTAGGATAAACCGGCAAAAATATTTTTGGTTTGCGCGCCTTGCGGATAATTGCAACCAGTTTTTTTAAGACATCAGCCTCGCGCCAGGCGATTCCGTCCGAGGCAATTCCGCAAAAATCAGCCACGACAAAATTTATTTTATCGGCATAATCTCTTAGTTTTTTAAGATTGGTCGGTTTTCTGAAATAGGTAGTTTGATCAATTTTCATATCGCCGCTGTGATAGATAGTGGTACCGCCTGCAGTTATAATAAATCCCAAACAATCAAAACAGGTATGCGACGCGCTTATGGGCTCCACTATCATATTGCCAAACCTAAATTTATTGCCGTCATTAATTTCGACAAAAGTCGGTTGCTTAGTTTTGCCGATTTGATATCTGGCATACAAATCTTGAAGGATTAATCTGGTGTATTTTCCACCGTAAAGCGTCGGCAGCTTATATCCTGCGCGAATATAATGAATAATTCCGTTCAAGTGATCAGGGTGGGAATGCGTTAAGAACAAAGCCTTAAGGTTTAGGGATTCATCAATCAGCAGGTTGCGAATATCAGGCACGGCGGCAACGGAATTTTTAACGCCCAAAGCCTGGTGGTTATCAAATTTGCCCAAATCAACAATGATGGTAGATTTTTTTTGTTTTGTTGATTCTTGCCAAACACAGGTATATTGGTAACAATGCCCGCTTATTTGGTCTATATTGTTTCCGCCCAACGGGCGCCAATACAAACCTGTGTTCAGAATAGAACCGTTCATTTACAAGCCCGAAAAGTTATAGTTGGTTAGCCTTTTTCAAACGATACTCGGCCAGTTTAGCTTCGCGCCAAGCATTTGCGGCATTGGCAACCTTAGCTTCAATCTCGGTTTTATTTTTAGCCAAAAGCTTGTCTTTTTCAAGAACTTTTGCATAATTATTATTTGTACTAACCTTTTTAGGTTCAACACTTGCCTGCATAATCCCTTGATAAGCCTTAGACAACCGTTGGGCATATTTTTTTGCTTTTCGCGGCAGACTGGAATGATAAGCCGTAGCAGCCTTATTCCAGTCATTGCCTTTCTGGGCGTATAGTTTTTTCAAAAACTTAGCACCGTACTCAACATTTTTATAAGGGTTAAAAGCCTGGTCAAGGTTATCAAACGCGTCCGGATGATAAGCCAAATTAATCTGCATACATCCAACGTCAATACTTTTCACTCCTTGAGCCTGCAAACGCTTAACCTCGGCAATGGCCTCGCGTTTAGTCTCAAAATAGCGCCCCTTTCCTTGAGCATTAACCGTCCACGGCCAAGCCATATTACGACCCTGTTGTCTATTCCAACGACCGGACTCAACATTGGTAATGGTTGAAAGAAGGTGTTTTTTGATTTGGTATTTTTTCTCAAATTGCTGAGCGGCAACTGTACAAACCTCCGTATCATCCACATATTTAGGATATTCGGAAGCCTCCACCGGCTGAACAAACATCAGCAAGAATAACAAAAACATCAAAAATTTTGATACGAAAAGTCGCATCCCTCTGTTCCCTTAAGTTTGCCACAAGTATCCCTTATGCAACAAATATGCCAATTTCAACTTGTTTAACGGCTAAAAATTTTTCTTACAATTATAAAAAACTTAAGGTTGGTTTATCCTCAAATTTCCTTTCGCAAAACGTCAAGGAAAACTCAATTCGTCAGTAAATATATTAACGAATTATTAACACACAAAAAGGGCTTATAACACAATTATTTTTTAAAATCCAGCAAAAAATTACCCAAATGTATAATAGCCTGGCTAATATCTGAGCTAACTTTTTGAAAATTAGTATTTTTTTGATATGATTGCTCGTCCATATATATATTACGATTAACCTCAATTTGCAGAGTATAGATGTTTTTGCGTGGCTGACAGTAATTAAAAGTTATAAAAGCACCGGAATAAGGGCGGTTAAATTCCACTCTAAAAGATTTATTTTCAAGCTCTTGGAACAATTTTTGCGACACTTCTTGCGGGCAGCTTTCGTCAAACAAATTGCATATACAAAAATCAAGTTGTTTAGATTCGTTCATAATATTGCAAATCATCGACGGCATGGAGTGGCAGTCAATCAAAAAACAATAGCCAAATTTGCGAACACATCTATCCACCAATTGTTTTAGGCGTTTATGATAGGGGTCATAAACGTTTTTGATTCGCTCTTTAGCCTCATCAAAACTAAGCAAACCGTCATAAATATTTTTGTTTTGATAAACCACGCGGTGCAAAACGCCAAGTCCCACTCGGCAGCGGCGAGAATTGATTTCACTGTTTTTAGGGGCGTTGAAGAACATAGTTTCATCCATTTCTATTTTATCGCGGTTAACATCGACAAAAGTACGCGGTAGATTAAGGCTGATAAGAGGCATTCCGGCATCGGAAGCAGGTCTTACAAGCTCTGTAACGAAGCAATCTTCTGAGGCTCTGAGCTCATGTTCGGTCAGGGCTGAATTTTGCAAAAACTCTTTTGGGAACACATTTCCGGCATGGGGCGAAGACAAAACAATCGGAAACCTAACATCATTGGTGTTAAATTCATCAAAAATTTTGATTTTTTTATAGTTGATTCTGAAATCTAATATTTTATTGTCCATTAAGATACTCCCACCGAAAAAAGGTCATTTTTAATTATAAGGTATCAAAGTTTAACTATTTACTAAAAGTGGGGCAAAAAAATACTTGCAATTAAAGTTCAGATATATTATTTAGTAGAGCTATATTGGGTGTGTAGCGTAAGGTGGTCAGTCGCGTTACGTTGACATCGAAGAGGCTTAAGGCAGAAAACAGCTCCGGTGGAGCGGTTTTCAACGAAAGGCGAGAGTTTGTTAGTTTATGAGCAAGC
>CALXUO010000019.1 GCA_944391695.1 uncultured Alphaproteobacteria bacterium | reverse complement strand
GCACCCTTACCGCCGAGGAGGTTACGCATCGAGGCATTGCCTTCGGCTTTGCCGTTTCCAAATGTATAAACCCATTTACTCATGGTAATTATAGCTCCTTTCGTAAGCTTTTGTTAAAACGATGTTTTGGGGCGCAAAAACCCCAACCCAAAATTAATCGGAGCTAGGTTATACCAAGATTTGCGATTCTACAAGCAAAATATGCAAGCTATTACTAAATTTTATCAACATCTTGCCCTTATAAAGTCATTGATAATCTTAAAAATCTTCTTGCCAAAACTTTTTCCCAATGCCAAAAATATATCATCTTGTTTATCTTAAACCTTGAGGAATATCAAATGCCAATCAAATTTGAAAAATGGCAAGGCCTGGGCAATGATTTCATCATCCTTGACAACACTCAGGCCACGCCCAATCTTGCTCAAAAGCTGTGTGATCGCCATTTTGGCATCGGAGCCGACGGCCTCATCGGCTATCATCTCACCCCCAAAGCCGACATTGCCTGGGATTTTTACAATTCCGACGGCTCAAGCGCCCAAATGTGTGGCAACGGCATCCGCTGTTTTGCCCTCTATGCCCGCGCCAAAGGGCTGGTAGATAAGGCCAAATTTTCCGTCCTCACTCTAAGGGGGATCATAACTCCCGAGATTTTGCCCGACGGCAGTGTCAAGGTTGACATGGGTTTTCCCATATTTGACGCCTCTAAAATTCCGGTTAACGTCCCCAACCCGATAGATTTTGAAATATCTGGTTTCAAAGCCTCCGCTGTCAGCATGGGCAACCCTCATTGCCTTATTTTCACCACCTCAGACGGTGCCGCTTTGGCACTCAATCACGGGGCCGAAATTGAAAATTCTCCTCTTTTTCCGCAAAAAACCAATGTTGACTTCATCAACATCATCTCACCCACTCAAATCAAACTCAATGTTTGGGAACGCGGCTGCGGCACAACTCTTGCCTGCGGCACCGGCGCCTGCGCCGCGGTTGTTGCCGGGGTCAAAAAGGGATTATTATCCCCCAAGGTTGAGGTTACACTCCCGGGCGGAAGTCTAAACGTTGAGTACAATCAGTCGGTTTTTTTGACCGGCCCGGCGCAAAAAGTTTTTATAGGCAGCTTTGATTTATAAATATTTAGACAAAAAAACATTGCATTTTTTTCATAATATGCTATAACTCATAGCATCAAAATCAATTATTAATTTTTAAAAATTTTATATTATGAAAAAAATTTTGATTATTTTAACCTCCGTATGGCTGGTTATTGTTTTGGCAGCTTACATCTTTGTTGCCTCTAAAAAAAGCTATGACCTTAGCTTTGTGGCAGAAGACATCCCCGGGTATTCTGTAGTGGTCAACCTCAAATACAACGGCAACTACATTCCGCTTATTGTGAAAAAACACATCCAACACGAGGTGCTGCAGATTTTTAATGCCAATCTCACCTCATCGGAAACCGCCTGGTTGGTAAAGCAAGAGCTTAATAACCACAACGCCAAACCTTTGTGGATAAACCTCAAAGTGGTTACCTATAAAGGAGACGAGCAAATAGCAAGCGAAACATTATGTCCCATGGATCAAAAGCTCATCCTCTATGTTTTCTCGGGAATAAGCTTATTACTCCTCATCGGATGGGTGATTTGCTTGATAAAACGCAAAAAATAAGCCCCAACATTTTATTAAAGCGGACCTTTTCACAAGGCCCGCTTTTTTTATTTATTGTCTGGTCAAGGTTTTATACCTGTTGCGGTGTGGTCTGGCCGCTTCTTCGCCCAAGCGGCGGATTTTGTCTTTTTCATATTCCTCAAAATTACCTTCAAACCACTCAACATGCCCTTCATCTTCATAGGCCAAGATATGGGTTGCCAACCTATCCAAGAACCATCTGTCGTGCGAGGTAACCAGCACACATCCCGGATAATTCATAATTCCCTCTTCCAACGAGCGCAAAGTGTCAACATCCAAATCATTGGTCGGCTCGTCAAGCAAAATAACATTGGCGCCTTTTTTGAGCATCTTGGCCAAATGCACGCGGTTGCGTTCTCCGCCCGAAAGCTGCCCCACTTTCTTTTGCTGGTCCGAGCCCTTAAAGTTAAATTGCCCGACATAAGCTCTAGATGGCACCTCGCCTTTGCCAAGCTTAATCATATCAAGCCCGTCGGAAATTTCTTCCCAAACCGTCTTGTTGGCATCAAGCTCATCGCGCGACTGGTCAACATAGCCCAAATCAACCGATTCGCCAATTCTTATCTCGCCGGAATCCGGTTTTTCCTGACCGGTAATCATCCTAAACAAAGTTGTCTTACCGGCACCGTTCGGTCCGATAATACCGACAATCGCTCCCTTCGGTATTTTAAACGACAAGTCGTCTATCAGTACTCTGTCGCCATAGGCTTTAGAGATATGATTAGCCTCAATCACCAAATCACCAAGTCTTTCGGTCATCGGAATATTGATATTGGCGGTTGTAATCTTGTCCTTAGCCGATTGTGCCAAAAGTTCGTCATAAGCATTAATACGCGCCTTTGACTTTGCCTGACGCGCTTTAGGATTTTTCTGAATCCACTCCAACTCGTTGGCCAAAACCTTTTGCCTTGCGGTTTCTTCTCTTGCTTCTTGCTCAAGGCGTTTTTGTTTTTGCTCCAGCCAAGACGAATAATTCCCCTCATAAGGGATTCCCTGCCCGCGATCAAGCTCCAAAATCCAGCCTGTCACGTTATCCAGAAAATAGCGGTCGTGAGTAACCATCACCACCGTTCCCTTATAGTCTTTCAAGTGCCTCTCAAGCCAGGCCACCGATTCGGCATCCAAATGGTTTGTAGGCTCGTCCAACAAGAGCATATCCGGCTGCTGCAACAACAAGCGGCACAACGCCACGCGTCTTTTTTCGCCGCCCGAAAGTTTGGTAACATCAGCCTCTGCCGGCGGGCAGCGCAAAGCATCCATGGCAATCTCTATTGTGCGTTCCAAATCCCAACCGTTGCAGGCATCGATTTTTTCTTGTAGTTCGGCCTGTTCCTCAATCAGAGCATTCATCTCTTCATCTGACATCGGCTCGGCAAACTTCATCGAGACTTCTTCAAATTTTTTCAACAAATCTCTGGTTTCGCCCAAACCGTCCATAATATTTTCCATCACATTTTTACTTGGGTCTAGTTTAGGCTCTTGCTCCAAATATCCAACCTTAACCCCGTCTGCGGCCCAGGCCTCGCCGTTAAATTCCTTGTCAACTCCGGCCATAATTTTCAACAACGTGGATTTACCGGCGCCGTTAACCCCCAAAACGCCGATTTTAGCCCCCGGCAAAAACGATAGCGTAATTCCCTTAAACAGCTCTTTACCGCCGGGAAACACTTTGGTCAGATTTTGCATCACAAACACATATTGAACAGCAGGCATCTTAACATTTCTCCGTCAAAAATTTATCTTGCGCTAGAATATAAGGGCAAGTTTCAACAAAAGCAATCTTTTTTTATTTTTTACGGCTAATCCGTTTTGGTGTGCTCAAAATCTTTTGGCTGCCGATTTGAGCACCTGATGGTTTAATCTGATTGCCGGCCTCCATTGAGGCATCTTTAAATTCAACTTTTCTGACATTGCTTAGGTCACGGTTATAAATTTTAGCGGCTCGTTGCCTAACATTAGAATTTTTATCATAAATCTTGGTTGCATCATAAGGCTGCCTAGGGGTCAGGATTTGTCCGTCTGGCATTTTGATGGTTCCATCAGTGTAAAGCGTAGCCTTAAAAATATCCTGCGCATCAAAACGCGCCACGATATTGGCGCAATCGGCAAAATTATCAAGCTGTTTTGCCACAAACACATCGGCTTTTTCCTCGGTAAACACGCGCAAAGCTTTGTCCTGCATGGCATCACTGGGAGATTTAGTCAAGATAATGGCTCTTGCCAACAGTTCAAACGTATCATACTTTGCCGACCCGCAAGCCAAACCTTGCCCGGCCACAACCCCCAAAGCCCTGGCCTCGTCCACATAAGCCATCTGGGCTTTCGCCGGAGTCGCCACAACAAAAAGCATAGCAATTATAAGCAACCTAAGCATATTTCCTCCCTATTATCTATAACGGCAATTATACAAATAACATCCAAAAAAGCAAATTAATCTTATTTTTTACATAACTTTCAAAAAAAATAAGTTGACAATAGGTTTTATTTATACTAGTTTGCAAACAACTTTTAAGATTGAAGGATTAAAGAGATGAAGATTTACAGTTCATTAAAAAGCAAAAAGGTTCGTGATAAGGACTGCCAAATCGTCCGTCGCAAGGGCCGTGTATATGTAATTAACAAAAAGAATCCCAAGTTAAAAGCTCGTCAGGGTTAAGATTTAGGGGTGTTTGCTTTAGATAGGTTTCAAACCTCTGCCTAAAGGCAGAGGTTTTTTCTGCTGCATATATATCAAAATATTCCAACTCTTTTTTGGGGCAGGCTTCCCTGCCCCAAAAACACTTTCCTAGTATCTAGCCACGCAACGAGCGTATACAGCATAAACCCAACTATCTGGCTGTATTTCTTTCAAGTTTATGTATTTATTTTCATAGTTCATACTAACAGCAAAAAAGCCATAATCCACATTATCAGTCTCTTTTTCCGGCATTTTAGTTACAGTCGTTGACCAATATGACGTAGATCTACTATATTTACTATCACGTATTTTCGTTCCGCCAACTGCTGTCAAAACACTTTCTATCAAATCATAATTCTCAAATACTTTTATCCAAGTATCAGCCGCCGGTATAAACCAATCTCCTTTAGAGGTTCCAGCCGTGCTATAATTCCAACAATAATCCGGCGCACCATTATCAAAATCAGTAAATTTAAAATTTCCCATAGCACCATACTTTTCTTCCACTATTGGCTTTAGCCATTCCAAAATTGCATCTTCGCTTGCAAACATTGCCGTAACCGCTTTGGCATCGGTACTACAAGTTCCGGCTCTAACCTCATACTCGGTACAAGCTTTTTGTTGCAAATCTTCGTTAACATCAAGAACTTTTCGCATTCTAAGACTATTCTGGTTAAACCCTTGCCAGCTTAATGTTCCATCTACCATAGGGGCGGAATCAAATCCATTCAATCCCAACATCAACCTTTGTGATGGATCAACCGCAATACCGATAGCTGTTCTACCCTCCGGCTCCAGAGTATAACATTTCAAATCATCATACACCACATCTCCTATTTCACAAGTCTTTGGTGTCAGCACAACAACATCGGTATAATTAATCAAACAGCGCACACTATGCAACTCAGTTCTATCTCTACGGACACCCATACCCTCTTTATAACTGACAAAAGCGCCTTCACTGTCC
>CALXUO010000018.1 GCA_944391695.1 uncultured Alphaproteobacteria bacterium | reverse complement strand
TTGACTACAATCCCTATATGTTAGGGGAAGAGGATGATGTGGCGTTTTGCAAAAATTTGTGTTTGGAATATAATATTCCTTTTGACGGGCAGACGGTGTTTGAAATCAGTCAAGCATTGCACCAAGGAGTTGGAAAATTTTTTGATGAAACGCTGGAAACTATGAAGATTTTATCTCAGAAAGGTATTCTAAACTGTATTTTATCAAATGCACTTCCGATGTTGGAAGATACGGCTGAAAATTTGGTTGCGAAAAATTATCTTTTTACATCATATCAATTAGGGCTTTTGAAACCTAATCCTGAAATTTATGAAAAGGTTCGGCAAAGTTTGGGGTGTGGGTTTGAGGAAATAATCTTTGTTGATGATAAAGAGCGAAATGTTTTGTCGGCAAAAAATTTGGGTATTCACGGGATTGTTTTTAACCCAAAGACGATTAAAAATGATTGTGAACGGATAATTCAAGAAAATTGTTAGCGCAAAAAAGGAGATTAAGCTATGGGTGAGCGGTTTAAGTTGTTTGGGTGTGTTATTAGTTTGATTATGCGGGATAACAAAATTTTAATGATATTGCGCATTTGAAAAAGAATGTTTCTGCTCTCGTGGTCGTGATTTGGTGGATTGTGACTCTTGTCGCTTGTGGGTATGGTCTGTTTTATGACAATGCGATTGTTGCTTGGGTTGGCATGGGGCTTTTGATTGTTGGTTTTTTTGTTATAATATATGTTATTGTTAAGCAGATAGAACGCCAACATGCGGAGCGGATGAAAGTCCTTGGTTATGCTATGGAACTAAAATGGGGGCGGAAGGTTGAATTTATCCATATTTATGGCGAAGAAATGTATGCGTATTTCTTAGAACAGGGATATATTCATGAATTACGCCGGTCTCAGGCAGAAGGCGTTTCTCCTCAATGGGAGTTAACGCGTTTGGGAGAAGTTCTTTATAAGCGTTTTCACAAAGCTTAAAAAAAATTTTTTTTGAGGGTGCGGGGGATGTTTCGCGCCTTTTTTTGTGGTTAAAATCGGGTTGCGGATTTAATGCTTTACTTTTGCTTTTATTTGTATTATGGTCGGAGTGTTTTTGTTATCATTATGTTTAACTTATAATTCTGTATTATGGAAAAGATTTTACCTACGAAGTTTGATGTGGCTTATTTTTTGAAAGAAAACGGGATTCAAATTATCAACGGATTTGATGTTAGCCGCAAAGATGAAGTGTGTGGTTTGGTTATTAACGCAAAGCCTCTGTCGATTGTTTGGTCGGTGGCGGCGGTTAATTGCCTGAGAGCCAATGTCGTTCCGCTTATGGAAAGTTATTTGCACAAAGGAATTCAGGTTTCTTTGCCCAGCCGTGCCGAATGTCAGGCTTTATGCAGTGTGGTTTGTGCGCCGGATTTCAATAAAACATTGGAGCTTTTGGCACAACACGGTGTTAATGTTTGCATGGTGGAGCCGGATAAGCTCGATGAGTGTTTTTGTCGTGATTGTGAGCGTCCACGCAGAGTGGGGATTTGCCGCTTTATTATTCGGGGTTGATGTGATGCGTGCCGGAATTTTTAGGACTTCGGCACTTTTTTGTTTATTAAGATGAAAAAGCGGGGAGAAATCTCCCCGCTTCTTCTCACCGGCTTAAGTTTGATTTTGAACCGTACCGGTGAGGACTATGTTTACCAGCTTCCACCACCTGTCGGGCGTGTTGCGCCGCATTTGGGGCAGTATTCGTATCCAACACCTGATTGGATACGATGCTCCCAAGAGTGAGAGCAGGTTGCCCGCTGAGCGGCCGCTTTGCGATAAAAATTTTCGCTTTCTTTGCGGGCGGCTTCGCTCGTGGCCACCCTATTTTTCCGTTTCGTACAATAGGTATTTAAAGAATAGACGTATTTTCGTAAAAAATATTTAGGCGTAAGGGCAATTTATTTGCTTTATGGGGAGGTTAAATGAGGTGTTTAGTTTGTTTTGGTTGACTTTTTTTGTGCTTTTTGTTATGTTGCTCAGAGTTTCTTTATTATTAATCTTTCTTATTATATTTTGTGTATTATGAATATTTTAGCGTATTTAAAAGCTTTTTTTCTGCGGAATCTGAATTTGAAGTATTTGGATTTACGCTATGAACCTTCCGAACTTTCTCCCCTGTCGGTGTGGCAAAAGTGGATCGAACAGGCCGATTGGCAAAAAGTCTACAAATGCTGGAAAGACGTTGGTTATTTGGTCGATGATTCCGGAAAGGCTCTTTATGGCGGAACGGTGCGGAATCTCTTGGAGCAGCGTTTGGCGCAAATTCAAAGACCCGTTCTTTGCGATGCTTTTTTTGCCAAACATTACAATGTTTTGGTGGTGCAATCCGGCTGTAGTCGTGAGGATATTTTGCGTAGCGTTGCTTTGCAGATGACACCTAAAATGCGGCCTCAGTTTGTGGTTGATGATACGCATAAGTTTGTCGGCTTTGCTCTGTCTCCTCAGCTGATTGTGGCCGGTGTGTCCGCTATTGAGGTTTTTCCTTTTCGGGCGGAAAAGATACTCTCTTTTTATCATCTTTCTTTCTTATCTCAGAAAGATGCTTTACTTGTTACACGTCGAAAAGACTTGCTTAACGAGATGATGAAAGAGGCAGGTGTTCCCGATATCTCTCTCCTAAAAGGATTTCCTTTAGGTGCTGTTGGGGATGATTATGTAACGGATGTTTGGAATTTTGTGCCGGATAAGAGCGGTAAACATTTGAGGTGCGATAAAAGTCGGGAAATGCGCTTCTTGGCTAA
>CALXUO010000017.1 GCA_944391695.1 uncultured Alphaproteobacteria bacterium | reverse complement strand
TTGATTTTTCCAAGAGAATCTTTGTAGGTTATGGAATAGGTGGTTACCTCGATTTCGGTGCTACCAATCTCAATATACTCCGAGGGGATATATTGGATGGTGGTGGCAGAATCAATGGCGATAACCTCAATTGGTTGTTTCATCTCGTCTTGATGGCTGTAGTGGATATCAATGGCTATCATGATTAATAGCGGTGACAAACACAAAAGCACAAGCAAAACTTTGCCGGCAATTTTCAGAACGGATTTTGTTTTCATAAAATAAGATATTAATAGTTGGTTTTAATGCTGTCAGGATAAAAAAAGAGTTTGATTTTGTCAATTTTTTTGTTGGAGAAAAAGTTGAGAATATTGTATAAAAATTGTGCAATATTAACCAATAAGTAAGAATTGAGTGTTAGAGTGGCGATAATTAAATAACTCTACCGGAGGAGATTTTTGTGATGAAAAAAGCTTTAGTATCAGCTTGTTCGGCGCTTGTTTTGGCAGTTGCGTTGAGCAGTGTGGCAGAAGCCAGGGACGGTTTTTATTTGACGGCCCGCGGAGGTATGACTTGGAACAATCTGAATACCAAAGATGACGCGATTACTGCGGCAAAGATTAGTGATTTGGACAGTGTGGGGATGTATTCCGGGGCAATCGGGTATAAATACAAATATTTCAGGGCTGAGTTTGAGTATGTGTCGAGGGATGATGCGGAAGAGGATATCATAAGTAGCGGTGTTCATACTTCGACGGCGACGGTTTCATCACAGTCTTATATGTTAAACATCTATGTTGATTTGATGCCGAATTATTGGATTAGCCCGTATTTTGGCGGCGGTATCGGCTATAGCGAGCTTGAGATGGTAAACGAGAATGCGTTTAGCGGAGAGTCAGAGAAATGGGAAGAAAACAAATTCTCGTGGCAGATTGGCGGCGGTTTGTCGATTCGGATTAATAAATGCCTGAATATCGACGGCGGTTACCGCTATTATACCTTGGGCAAGATTGAAGGGGCCGAGGTTAATGCCCATGAGTGGTACGGCGGTATCAGATTTACGTTCTAAGGTTTGAGGATTTTTGAGGAGAACAAAAGCCGGTTGCAAGCGATTGTAGCCGGCTTTTTGGTTGAGTAAAATAGGCGATTCGGCAGCGCCGATTGGACAAAATTTTGTCACCAGCACAAATAAATATTAAAAAATGTTTAAAAATCAAAGGGAAAGTGTAGATTTTTTTTGTAAAATAAACTTGCGAAATCAAGAAAAATATGGTATATTAGAATTGCAAAAATATTATCTTTAGAGACGATTTATTAATTATTGGAAATTCAAAAAAGAGTTTTTAATTGACAAGATAGCGTTCTTGTTGGAATAAAGCTTCTATTGTTTTTTCTCATAATATCTTAAATTTGTTCTTGGGATTTTTTTGCTCTAGATGAAGTAGTGTGAAGTTTCTGTTAAAAAGGAAATGTGCCTATTGCCGTCTGGAAACATCCTAACGTGGATGTTAAAAACGAAAAAAAATTAATTAATAATAAAAAAGTAGTGGCGACCTTCATGAATAATGATGTTGTACGCCTGCCCTTCGGAAAAGTGTTTTTCAATCAAAAAAGAGCTTATTAAAAGGAGTATCGGTCAAAAAAAGACGCGATATGTCAAGTGGAGCGGACACAAGTAGCTAACGTGTCCCGTCTGGATTACCCTCAGGGTGTCTTGCCTGCCTTTAAGCAATTTGAGTAGTTGAGAGACATAAGTACCGGTCAAAAGGGAAAAAAATTTAAAGCCATGGCACGTTTTATGAAGTATGCTGTAGCTATTTTTATCTCCGTACTGGCAGTCAGCTGCGGAAAGAGTATCCTTGAGGAAGCAAGCCTGCTTCCGGAAGGGATTACGCCCGTCGGGTATGTTCCCGTAGGGGAAAACCTTGTTGACGTCATCTTTGATGACGGCAGCAAGGATGAGATTAAATGGCAGTTCAACCTTGAGGCTCAGGACACCATTAAGGTGGCCGGTACTGAGCCGATCAAGGCTGCCGAGGAGCTTGCCAAGCAGGCGGCTGATAGCCTCGTGTTTGCCTATAATTACGGCATCAACAATGTCGTAAAGGCAAGCATCGTTGTGGACTATGTCTACAACGGCACATACTACCAGCTCAACTGCCTTGAGCCTGAGATGATGACTGTCAGCGGCGAGCATAGTACAAAGGAGGAGGAAACAACTCCTTCCTACTATGAGCTGTCTCAGACGGTTTACGTCCTCGACTTCAGTGGGCTTGAGCTGGCATCCGCCACTCAGGTGTTTATTGTTGAGGAGGGATATGTACCTCCCACAGTAGACCACATTGAGTGGTGGGCTGAGCACATAGCCTTCCGCCGTGAGGCGCAGATGCAGGGCGGTTTTGTAAACATTTTCTGCGACAACAGTTTCTGGGCCGCAGAAAAAATGACCGACAGCACCCTCAGAAATGAGGTGGAGATCCCCTACGTCGGCATCAACACCTTTGAGGCTTCGATTCCGGAGCTGATAAAGGTGGAGGATGTTCCGGCAGTAGTGGACAGCACCTTCGTTTTTGAGGGCAACGTAGCCGACATCTGCGGCTATGAGCTGTCGTTTATCCCCTCCGCATGGGAGATAGAGGGGGAGGTAGTGTATGATGGCGTAGATTTTGCAAGTGAACTTGATACTTGCTATATCTATCCTCAGAGCGTTACCTTTTATTCTGCAGATTCTGCAGTGGTTCGTTTTTATAACGAGAACCCTGAAGATTATGCAGAATTAGTTCTTTCAATCCTCGTGGTCGAGAAAGAAAACCCTCTCGACCATGTCGAGTGGGACTACGCTCACGAGGCATTTCGCCGTGAGGCGAGCGTTGCCAACGGTATTATTACCGTGGTTTGCGATAACATCGCAAACTTCGCGGATATCTACAGCGACGGCAGCCGTCAGAACGAGGAGGAAGTTGACTACACAGTGTCTAACAAGTTTGCTTTCAATGCTCCGGCAATGAAGGTGGACGACATTAATACTGTTGTAGGACGCACCTTTACGTTCTCTAACGGTACCGTTAACGTTGCTGGCCAGACAGTTTCGGCTGTTTGGGTAAGTGCAGCTGTTGACGGCAAGGTAATGCACAATGGCAAAGACTACGCAAGCGAAATCGTTCCTTGCAAAGTCGAGGCCAGAACCATTACCTTTACCTCAGCTAATCAGGCTGTTGTCAAGTTCTATGACAACGACGCCAATGACTATGCAGAGGCAACCGTTGCGGTCTCCGTGAGCGAGAATCGTCGCTTGGTCAGCACCGACGATAGCTACAATCACATAGCTTTCCGTCGCAATGCTGAGGTGTCTGGAGCAGTTATCGCAGTAACATGCGATAATTTGGCATCGTTTGTAGACAACTACAGCGATGGTACAACTGAGAATGAAAACGTTAACTACACAGTAGTTAATAATTTCAGTTATGTTGTTCCGAAGTTGGTTGTCAACAACATGTCAAATCTGCTTGGTAAGTCTTATTCCTTCAACGCTGGTACCGCAGTTGTTGAGGGAGTAAACGTTAGCATTAATTTCGTTCGCCGTGAGGTGAGCGCTATTATGCATAACGGCAAGGACTACCGTAGCAATGCTCCTGTATGTGAAGTTGAGGCAAAGAGCATTACTTTTGTTTCTGCTAATCAGGCAGTTATTCGTTTTTACGACAACAACGCGGCTGACTATGCGGAAGCTATAGTTCCTATAACGGTTGAAGAGCAGGCAACCGTTGTAGATGTAGCACGTAGCTATGCTCACATTGCATTCCGCCAGAATGCAGTGGTTGCAAACAACACAATTTCTGTTATTTGCAACAACAAGGCTACGCAGACCAAGACATGGTCTAACGGGACAAAGACAGAGGCAAGTGTAAACTATACCGTAACCAATCGGTTTGTCTACAGCATGCCCATGATGCCGGCATCTGCTAAGGGTCAGACTTTCCGTTTCAACGCTGGTACCGCAGTTGTTGAGGGACGTAATGTCAACGTAAACTTCTCGTCAAGGGAGGTTTCCGCCATTATATTCGACGGAATAGACTACCGCTCAGAGGCTCCGGTATGCGAAGTGAATGTTGCAACCATCACCTTTGGTGAAGGAACCGCAACCATCACTTTCGAGGAAGGAATCGTTGCCGTAGTTCCGGTTGACTATATCGAGGCGGAGATTGTAGTGGGTGAGATTGTAGGTGCTTGGGTGACAGATTCATATAATGGTCGCACCTATGTAAGCACGGATCTTCACATTTTGGCAAGACAGGCTGACGGTTCATACGTTGCCTATTCTCGCAATGTGAACGAGACGAGCTTCACCACTACAGCTCTCACCGCTTCTGAGGGAAACAACGTCCTCTCAAGCGGTCGCGCTCTGGCATGGGCAAAGCCCGGGACACTTGGTACCGTTAGCTATGTGAAGTCTGACAAGGCTTCTACCGGCTACGTTATCATGTACTATTACCTCAACGGTAATGGTGCAAACGTCCTTGGTGATGCAGAGGCAGCACTCAATGGTGTGCCTTTTGCTGAGCCTGTTAAGGCAATCGGTGCCATGGCAGATGGTATGTGGACAATAACTTATAATGGAACCACATACTACTTCGTTTCTAAGTAAAAATAGCCCCTTAACCAAAAGTTTTGGGGCGCTCTTGAAGCAAAGATTTTAAGAACAAACAAAGATGGGAGCCAGCCATGATCTTGTAACCGGAAACGGTTGCAAGGGAGCTTTAGGTGGGATTTGCTATGATCCCGTTTCAATCCAGTGATTGAAATCAGTACCAACTCGTATCTTTGTTTTTGTTCTTTTTGTGACTTTTGGTCATGGTCTTTGTTTTTGAGGGTCCCAAAACCTTTTAGGATATGGGAAGAAATATATATAGAATTATAGCTGTTTTTACCGCCCTGCTGAGCACAGTGGCGATGTATAGCCAGGAGGTTAGCTCAACCTCTTACGGTTACCGTCTCAACGATAACCGTAACCTCAGGTTTACTGAGGCGGAGAAGGTGCACACCGAGGTAACAATCGGGGCCCGCTACGGCCAGGCCAAGGGTGTCTCTTCCTTCGGGGGGAGCATCCAGGCGACAAGAGTGTGGACACCTTCTGGCTGGTTCGCCGGTCAGGCTGGTGTCCTCGTGTCTACGGTATATGCCGGAGACTACGGTGCTCTTGCCGACATTATGGCGGTAGCCGGTGTACGTTTTGGCAATAAAGTCTATTTTGGCCTTGATGCCCTCGTAGGCACCGGCCAAATGGCACTTTATGATGAAAGTAGTAACGGGGCGTCCACCCACCGTTACTATAACTCGCAGTGGAGAATGAAGGTTGGTGGACAGGCAAGCATCAACTTCCGTCTGACGGAGAAGGTGACATTGGGTGTCTTCGGACGCTATTTGTACACCTTCAACGATGAGGGCAATCGCTCTTATCAGCAGCCGGAAGGCTGGGAGGCAGTTGGGACCATCTTTTACGACAACAGATGGTCCGTCGGATTGAGCTTGACTTTCAATATATTGAAAGAAAGTCAGCTGTCCGGAGACAACTGCTGGACAGCAGGTGCTTATTTCGGTTACTCATTCCTTGGCAACAAGGGATTTGTAATCGGAGCTGAAATGAGCCACTTTAAGCGTACAGGCGCTCGTGGCGGTCGTCTACTGGGCTTTGGCTCAGAGCAGATCATTGGAGACAATAAGTCTACCAATAGCGTGTTCGGCAAGGCCGGATACCAAGTTCTGCCCTGGGGAGCCGGAAGTCCAGTAATCTTCGAGTTCGGCGCAAAGGCCGGAATCGGAGAGTATATTAAAGCCGGAGAAGCGGCAACTGAGTCAGGCTCTTTCTATATGAAGAGCGCGATCCAGGTGCCTGGTATTGTGGGCAAAGCCTATATTGGACTAAATATCCATATGGGACGCCATAGTATCAAACTGGCAGGCGAGGCAGGATATCATACCTGTATGTCTACCAGCTTCGAAGGAGAGGGGTATAATGGTCAAGTGACCACTCCGCTCCACGGCTGGGACGCAAGCGCAACAATAGGTTACGCAATTGCGTTCTGATTAATTAAGAACTCTTTTTCGGGGATGGTTGCGCAAGCACCACCCCCGTTTTTTTATTTTAAATCTTTTAATCTGAAATCCAGCTTTTTGCCATAAAACTTGATGAGGCGCAGATAGTGGCGGAAGCTTAAAGGCGCGCCTTGTTCTATTTGGCTTATCATGCTCATCGATAATGGCGATTGTAAGGCAACATCTTGAAGGCTCAAGCCTTTTTCTTTGCGTAAATCTACCAGTTGCGGGGCAATTTCTGCACGCATGATTTGTTTTAGATTCATCAGTTTTAACTCCTATTTTGTTAGTAAAACAAAACCGCCGTTGTTAAAAAACAAAGGCGGGGAGCTCAAAAACTGCAACGATACAGTCAGGCTTATTCGTCACGCTAAAAGCATGCTTATATCACCCACTCCCCAAGAGGAGTTTTACCGTTGAGATGTTTTTGAGACACCACCAAAGCAACTCGCTTCGGCACTAGCAAGGTTATTAAAAAACACATTATATTGCAAGCAAAAAATAAACAAAAACCCCTCGGAATGTCATTCCAAGGGGCTGAGTGCTTAAAGCAAAAAAACTTTAGGCCGATTTCTTGGCGGATTTTTTGCTTTCTTTCTTTTCGTCATCAAACTTGTAAAGCTCTTCGACCGAGACAATCTTCTCGTTTAGTTTGGCTTGTGAGATTATGTGGTCAATAATCTTCTCCTCAAAAATCGGAGCTTTTAAGTTTTCGACAGCGTGCTTGTTCTTGAGATAGTAATCCAAAACCATTTGTTCTTGGCCGGGGTATCTTTTGGCCTCGTTCATGATGGCGGCATTGATATCCTCTGGTTTGATGCTGATTTTGGCATTTTGGCCAACCTCGGAAAGTACAAGACCAAGCTTAACTCTGCGCAAAGCAATGTCTTTGTATTCTTTGAGCAAATCTTCTTCTTTCTTGGCTTTTTCTTCTGCGTCAAGCTGATTGTATTTTTTGGCTTGCTCATATTGGGAAACAATCGCCTTATATTCGGCATCAACCAGCGAGGTCGGAACTTCAAAAGAATACTCTTTGTCCAAAATATCTAACAACTGACGTTTTAATTTCATGCGAGAGGCATGGTCATAGTCTGCCTTGATGCGGGCAGATAAAGTCTCTTTTAATTTATCCAAACTCTCGGCACCCAAAGATTTGGCCAACTCATCATTAATCTCAACCGCTTTGGGCTCGCGAACCTCTTTTACCGTGACGGCAAAAACGGCATCTTTGTCAGCCAAGTCTTTGGCATGATAATCGGCCGGGAATTTGACTTTGACATCAACTTTTGCACCTGCCTCGGCGCCAATTAATTGATCCTCAAATCCGGGGATGAATGAGCCCGAGCCGAGCTCCAAGGGATAGTCGTTGCCTTTGCCGCCGTTGAACTCAACCCCGTCAACCGAGCCAACAAAGTCAATCATTACAACATCGCCTTTGGCTGCTTTTTTGCCGTCAACTTTGACGGATTCTTTGCGGGTCTCGGCCAAATATTTGACCGCTTTGTCAACCTCTTCGGCCGGAACTTCGGCGGTGAATTTATCTAGCGATATTTTGGAAAAATCACCTAATTTAATCTCAGGCAAAATTTCAACCTCCATATCAAATTCAAGATCTTTGCCCTCGCCAAAAGAATTAATCTTAATGGAGGGTTGGTTGACCGGACGAAGCTTGTTGTCGGTTAATACCTTGTTGCTTGAGCTGCGGACAGTGTCATCTAATGCCTCGGCCATAACCTCGTTTAGGTATTTTTTCTTGATCATGGCAAGAGGGGCTTTGCCGGCCCTGAAACCTTGAATCTTGGCTTTTTTGGCAATTTGGGCAAGCTTGGTGTCAATCTCTTTGTTAAATTCTTCTGCAGGGACGGTAACTTTGTATGATTTGTTTAGCCCCTTGGATTTTAATTCGCTAACTTTCATTAACTCTCTCTCTTAATATTAAAATTAACCTTGGGCTTTGTAAGATGGTGCGGGTGAAGGGACTTGAACCCCCACTCCTTGCGGAACCAGATCCTAAGTCTGGCGCGTCTGCCAATTCCGCCACACCCGCATCTTTTTATCAAAAGCCGTTTAATTGCCTGAATACTAACGTATTATTTTTATAAATCAAGCATAAATTCACAATGCAAACAAAATTATTGTAATATCGTTTAATCTTTTATAAGATGGCCTAAACAAAAGGTTTTTTTATCGGGAGTCTGTGTTTTTATGTTTGCTCGTGATTTTACCAAAACTTTGCTGTCGGCTACGGCTTTGAGCCTTTTGGCTGCTTGCGCCGTCGTTGATAAAAAAGATACCGCTGAGGAATCAAACTGGTTTGTTAAAATGTTTGAAAAAGACGGTCAAAATTATGCCCAGAAAGCGTCGCTTGAATATGTGCAAGGTAATTTTGAAAAAACTTTGGAATATACTACCGAGGCGCTGAAGGCTAACCCTAGAAACGAGCAGGCATTACTTGTCGGGGCGTTGGCTTCTGAAAAATTGGGCAGATATAATCGCGCCAGACAATATTATGAGGATTTGATTATCATTGACGGGAATGAAACTTCTGTTTTGGGAACAAATGACGGACAGCCGCACAAAATTACCGAAATCGCCAAGAAAAATCTGCGCGCAATTACCATTGCCCAAAATAAACTGACAATCGAAAACAGAGACGGAAGCAAGGCGTTTGCCATATCTGAGGAAAAAGGAAATGAGGTGAGCAAAAATACCATTGCCGAGGCTTTGCGCAAAAAGTCTGTTCCGGTGGTGAAATCACAGCCCGTGGGAGTGGATGATATCTTTACACCAGAACAACAGAATATGGTGTCGCGCTTCCTGATATTAAAAGAACTGGCCGAAAAAGATTTTATTACCAAGGAAGAATTTTTATCAAGACGCTCGGCTAATTTGGGCGCTTTGCTGCCTTTGACCAATCAAGCTCCGGGTGTTGGGATGGATAAGCCGGTGCCTGATGCCGATTTGATTATTGAGCGTTTGGAAATATTGAAAGAAGGTGTGGAAACCAGAGCAATTACTCCGCGTGAGTTTTCGGCCGAGCGTGAGGTGATTATTGAGGCGTTGATGCCGCCAGAACCACGTGAGAGAATGAAAAACAAGGCTCCGTCCAAAAATATTTTGGATGCCGCAGGTGATTTGCGCCGCTTGGAGGTATTGTATAATCTTGATTTGATTACCTCTAACGAAAAAGAGGCCGAGAAAAAAGCAGTTGAAAAATATTTGGGGATTAACCGCGATAAACCCAAGGCCGTGGCGGCAAAAGAATCGCCCAAGCCTAAAGAAGCAGAGGTAAAGGAAAAGCCAGCAGAGCCTAAGATGGAAGCAAAGGTAAATGAAGAAACGGCACCTAAGCAAGAGATTGAGGTGGTTGAAGAGATCATAACTCAGACCCAGACTCCGGTTGCGGCCGATAATGTGCCGGATGTTACAAGCCCGTTTTAAGAGAGGCGTTTGTTTAAAACAAAATTCCCGAGGTTGCTTGGGGATTTTGTTTTAGAGCAAACAGCGGAATTATGATTGAGCTTTTTCTTTTTCCTTTTCTTGTTTGGCAATTTCTTGCATCCTGAATAATTTGATCCGCTCAAGCTGTTGCTTTTTGACATATTTGAGATAGCCCTCGTAGCTGAATAAAACTATTGCCGAAAGAACTAGTGGCAATAAATAATAAATTATGCGATAGGCAAGTAATGCGCCAAACAACAAGGCTTGATTGTGTTCACCGGGGATGATGTACATAAACAATCCTTCAAATACCCCAAGGCCGCCCGGAACCTGGCTGAAAACACCCAAAACCTGGGCTATGATAAATACCCCCATGAAGGTGGAAAATGGAATGTCGATAAAGGCGGTAAGCGAAAAATACAAAACTAAAGATGCCATCAAAATATCGGCAGCACCGATTATTACCTGCGCTAAGGCCATTTTGAAGCCCGGCATGTCAAGCTCTACTTCTTTGATTATAAGCGGCTTTTTGTACCAAATGCTTAAGGCAAAATAGCCAATCAGCCCAATAAGAGAAATGAGAGCTACAATCTCGGTGGTGAGTTTGGAAACCGAGCCAGCGCCAAAGGCATGGTTGGGGGTGATGAGATAGCCGATGATGATTAAGAAGAAACAAGCAACCAGGTAGGTAAAGCCAGAAAATGTTACCATGCGGACAATCTCGGTGCCCCTGAAACGCCAACGGGTATATAGCCGATAGCGGATGGTGCCGCCAGAGACAATGGCGTGGCCGGCATTGTTGCTGACCGAAAAGCCGATAAATCCGGCAAAAATCCATTTCCAAGGAGCAAGCTTGCGCCCGATATAGCGCAAAGCCAAATAGTCATATGATGACAAGGCTACATAGCCCATAAAAGAAGCCAAACAGGCAAGATAGAAATTTTTCTTGGGAATCGAGAACAGTGCATCCTTAATATCCTCAAAGCTGTATTTGGAGAGCTGAGTATAGAGCATATAGGCGGCAACGCCAAAGAAAAACAATCCGGCCCAGGAAATTATCTTTTTTAGGGCGCGTTTGGTGGAAAAAGCCATCTTTATATCCTTCTTAATTCTTAAAATATTTTCTATAAGTTATAATTTGCCAACTGGCAAACGTCAATATTTATATAATCTTTATCAGCTAAGATAAAAGGATGAGGAGATTTTGCCGGGAAAAAACAGAATTTATAATTTTGTTAGGTCAAGGATAAAAGAATAGCTGTTTGTAATTTATGCTTGCAGTTTGAAAGAATCGTCTTTAAATTATACAAAATGCGGGGTTGATTTAGTTTGGGATTATGTGATGCCGGCAAAAATATCTTTTTTATGTTGGGGAGAGTTTTATGGGTAATAATTTATCGCTTTCGGAAATATTTAATAAAAAAATTTTTAGAATTCCTGATTATCAACGAGGATATGCTTGGCAAAATCCGCAATTGAATGATTTTTGGGAAGATTTGGTAAATTTGAGTTCCGGCCGTAAACATTATACCGGCCTGATTTCTTGGAAAGTTGCCGACGAAAAAGAATTGGCAAATTGGGATGCAAATGAAAAAATTTTAAAAAAGCACGGTTTTAAGTTTTATTATGTTGTTGACGGACAACAGAGGTTGACGACCTTTTTGATACTTTTGAATTCAATAATCCAATTGGTGAGTTCGTTGCCGGAAAATAAAGATAAAGACGATAATTTTATTGATTTGGAATGTGAAACAATTGCCGAAATTAAAAAGAAATATATTTCTCAAAAAGTAGGTGAAATTTGTGAGGTCTATATTTTCGGATATGATCAAAATAATCCTAACTCTGATTATCTGAAATATAATATTTTTGGCGAAGGATCTCCGGGAAGTATTGAAGAATCTTACTATACAAAAAATTTGCAGAATGCTCAGATGTTTTATAAAAATAAGGTTGAAGACTATTACAAACAATACGGAATTGAGGGAATAAACAAACTTTACAGCAAGTTAACAAATGATTTTATTTTTTATACTCAGGATATAAATGATGATTATGATGTTTGTGTAGCTTTCGAAACTATGAACAATCGTGGAAAGGCTCTTTCAAATTTGGAGTTGCTTAAAAACAGGCTTATATATTTGACAACTCTATATGAGGATAAAGATTTGGGAGAAAATTCGGAAGAAACTCGGTTGCAATTACGTCGGAATATTAATGATGCCTGGCGAGAAATTTATTATCAACTTGGCAGAAAAACTAATTATCTTCTTGCGGATGATGAATTTTTAAGAGCTCATTGGATTATATATTATACTTATACTCGGACAAGCGGTAATGACTATAAAGATTTTTTATTGAATAGGTTTTCTTGCAAGTCAGTATATAACGAGATTGCAGATAATTGCACGGTACAATCGGCCTTGCCGGATAATATTTATCCAGAGAGAAATATTGATGATGCTACTGATGATGAGGTTGTTACGGATGTAATTGAAAAAAAACATAAAAAGCTTACGTTTGTTGAGATAAATGAGTATGTAAAAAGTCTTCGGGAAATTGTTCAATATTGGTTCTATTCATTTTATCCGGAAGAAAATAATAATATTTCAAATGAAGAAAAAAATTGGATAATGAGGCTTAATCATATCGGAATAAGCTATTTTAGGCCGTTGGTTGCTGTGGCAATTAGAGACACCAGAGCTAATAGAGAGGATAAAGTAAATCTTTTTAAAGCAATAGAACGTTTTATATTTGTTAATTTTAGGTTGGCGCAATATTTTTCCAATTATAAAAGTAGTGATTTTTATCGCGCAGCAAAAGATTTGTATTATAAAAAAATAAGCATCAATAATGTAATAAATGATTTGGAATATTATACAAATCAGAAATTGGCTGATGCTTTGGTACGTTTTGCATCAAGAATTGACGGTTTGTTTGAGGATGAAAAAGGGTTTTATGGTTGGAAAAATCTAACGTATTTTTTGTATGAATATGAAGAATATTTGGCGGATAAAGAGGATAAAAAAGTTTCTTGGGAAAGCTTGCAAAACAAGGATACAATTGAACATATTTTGCCACAAGAGTATAGTAATGAATATTGGAAAAAAGCCTACGAATTATTTACTAAAGAAGAAATGAACCATCTTGTTTCATCATTGGGAAATTTTTTGGTTTTATCAAGAAGTGTAAATTCAAAATTGCAAAATTATGCTTTCCCTGTAAAAAAGAGAGAAAGATATTGCAAAGGTTCATATTCCGAGATTGAAGTTGCAAACGGAAAAAGTGATGATTGGCTGGCTCAGGATATTTATGACCGAGGGTTAAAACTTCTTAATTTTATGAATGATAGATGGTGCTTGGGTATGAGTGATGAAGTGAAAAAACAATTGTTGCATCTGGAATTTTTGAATAAGAAGGAAGATGGTGTTTTTACTGGTTGAGTTCGGCAATCAGGGCAGAGTGTAGGTCTTCATGTTGTTAAAAATATTATCGGCTCCGGATGTTAAACATTGTTGAATATATTGTGGGTTGTGGTTGGCTTGGGCGCCAACATAGGCAAACACTTTCATACCGGCAGATTTTCCGCCTTTGATGCCATCAAGCGAATCTTCTATTACAATACATTTATTTGCCGGAGTTTGCATTTTTTGGCAGCTAAAAGGAAAATATCGGGAGCCGGTTTGCCGGTTGCTACCATATCGGCTGTAAAACAATTGTTGGTATTAAAATATTTATCAATCCCGGTGGTGTGATTTTTGGTGTCGTTTTGGTATTTGGTGCCGCCGGTGGCAATACATTGCTTGAAACGCGCATCTTTAAAAATTTCTTCTATTCCCTCGGTCAAGACCAAAAGGTGTTTCATACCATAATCATGCAGAGTATTGAGTTTTTGTTTGAATGTATCATCAATTGTTAGATGCGGAAAATGTTGTTTCAAGCGTTTGGCTTTGTCTTTTTCTGATATGCCGATAAGCAAATCGCGGCGCTCTTTGGGGGTTAGAGAAATGTTTTTTTTCGCTTAATAAAAGTTTCTCCCAATTATCGGCCCAGATGCCATCGCTGTCACATATAACTCCATCAAAGTCCCATATAAGTAGCATGATTTTCTCCGTGTAAGTATCACATATTATACATTGAAAATTTTTGATTGCATGCCAAGCGGTAAATAAACTTTTTAAAAAGGCTCCTTGAAATGAGGAGCTTTTGAATTGGAGCAGGTAACGGGAATTTTTTAGTTTAGAGGTGTAACAGATATGGGCTTGTTTCTTGAATTGGTATAAAAATTGGAAAAAATTAAAAACTATTGACTTTAGAAGTTTTTGTCTGATATCATTGCTTTTGTTATGGAAGGAATGATATGATTTTGACTTTATCACATTTGCAACTTATTGATCAGTTTCGATTTAATCGTCGATGCCGGTCTGTTTGCGTGTGCTTAAAGTTATAGTTAAGCATTATTTGGGTTTACTGTGCAACAGACGGAAAATTTGTTTTCCGTCTGTTTTTTTGTTTTGAGAGAGGTTAAATATATGATTAGGATAAGATCTGCAGAACGAGCAGATTTAAATAAAATTGTTCAGGTACATTCTTTGTCAGCCATGAAGGCTTATGACGGTTTTTTATCTTCGGAGACTTTGCAGGCAACATTTGCACAAAGGATATTGCGCGGAAATTGGAATGTATCGTTTGCTTTGAAAGAAAAAGATCCTTCTAAGCGAGCTCTGTTGGTGGCTGAAGATCCTGAGAAACCAGAGTTGGGTATTTTGGGTGTGGCCAGATGTCATCTTATAACCAATAGGGATGAACGGGCTTTTTTTGACGAGATTATGGGTGATAAATCTAGGCCGGAGAGTTTGAGCGAAATTCAGACGCTTTATATTCATCCCGATTGCCAAAATCAAGGTGTCGGATTGGCTTTAATGACCGAAATGGCAAAATTTTTGAGTAAGGCGGGCAATAAAAAAAGTGTTGTTATTACTTTGGACGGATATGATGCTTCGGCTAAGTTTTATCAAAAAATAGGGCAGGCAAAGTTGGCGGGGCAGTTCGTTCAAAATACTGCTGAAACCGCAGGCGCCGCAAATCCTGATGCCGAAGCCTCCAAATTTAATTTGTGGTTGTTTGATAATATTTTGAAATGTTGTCATTATGAGAAAAGTAGACATAATATATTAAATATTCGCGGCGGTAGGGAGTAAACGTATGACATATATTGATATCCTGGCAAAGCTGATTGCTTTTGATACAACAACCTCAAAAGATACTTTGGAGGCGGCAACGTGGGTTGAGCAATATCTTAAAAATTGCGGTATGTCGGTGCGGTTGATTTATAATCAATCTAAAACCAGAGCGTCGGTGGTGGCTTCTTTTACGGGTAATTCATCTGACGGTAATGTTGTTTTTTGCGGACATTTGGATGTTGTGCCGGCTAATTGTCAAGTATGGAATACTAATCCGTTTGTGTTGACGCAAAAAAATAATTTGTTTTTCGGTCGCGGAACTGCTGACATGAAAGGCAGTATTGCCGTTATGCTTTCATTGGTGCCTTCTTTTGTTCGAAGAAAAAAGAGCTTTATGATTATTTTGACCCATAATGAAGAAATTGCAGGTGCCGGAATTAGAGAAGTTTTGGCAGATAAGGCTACTTTGGAGTTTGTTAAAAAGGCAGAGGGATGCATGGTTTTGGAGCCGACGTTGTCAAATGTGGTTTTGGGGCATAAAACCGCTAGCTCGGTGTCAATCGAAATCAAAGGAAAATCTGCACATTCTTCTACACCGGAATCCGCGGTGAATGCTTTGTTTTATGCGGTTGAAATTTATAAAATCTTTTATCAACTTTCTGCTTTGTTTAGCAAAAAACGGGACAATGATTTTGATGTTCCTTATTCTGTTGCTGATGTCCTTATCTTAAATGGCGGCAAAGCAATTAATGTGATGCCTGATACCGCAAATCTTACTTATACTTGTCGCTTTTTGTCAGAAAAAGAGGAAAAGACTTTTTTGGATGAATTGGAAAAACAGATTTGTAACTATGTTAAAAGTATTAACGGTCTTTCGGTTCGTTTTTATAATAAAGTTCATATTCCGGCTTTGGAAATGGATGAAAAAGTCGATTTTGTGCAAAAAGCCGCACAATGTTTTGGATTTGCCAAAAATAAAAAAGTTTCTTTTGCCACGGAAGCCGGATATTTTTCATTGCTTGGAGTTCCAACAGTTGTGTGCGGCTCAGGCAATATTGCTCAGGCTCATCAAGATAATGAATTTGTTGAGGCGGAACAACTGGCTTGTTTTTATGAGAAGTTGAATAAGTTTTGGGCATAAAATAGGTAATTGGCGCTTTTTTGTACGGCATATTATGTAAAAAAGCTCCTTGAAATGAGGAGCTTTTGAATTGGAGCAGGTAACGGGAATCGAACCCGCATATTAAGCTTGGGAAGCTCACATTCTACCATTGAATTATACCTGCAACAAATGTGTTTATTCTTTAGCCTAAATAAAATTATTTGGCAACTAATTTCTTTAGTTTTTTTATTAAAAAAAGCTTTTCTTAATAATTTATTGATTATATTATGTTATGCAAAAATAAGATTATTAGCACTTAAATTTTAGATATGAGGTAGAATATGATGAGTGAAATCAGAGACAGTTTAATCCCGATGGTGATTGAACAAACATCGCGCGGTGAGCGCTCCTATGATATTTTTTCTAGACTGCTAAAAGAGCGAATCATCTTTTTGACCGGCGAGGTTAATGACGAAGTGTCGTCTTTGGTTTGTGCTCAGCTCTTGTTTTTGGAGGCAGAGGATCCCAAGAAAGACATCTTCCTTTATATTAACTCTCCCGGTGGTGTGGTTACATCCGGTATGGCAATGTATGATACCATGCAATATATTTCTTGTGATGTTAACACTCTTTGTATCGGTCAAGCTTGTTCGATGGGATCTTTACTTTTGGCCGGAGGAGCCAAGGGCAAAAGATTTGCTTTGCCTAATGCCAGAATTATGATCCATCAACCGTCGGGCGGCTTCAGAGGCCAGGCGACCGATATTGAAATTCATGCTAAAGAAATTTTGGATATGAAAAAACGGTTGAACCAAATTTATGCCAAACATACGGGCAAAAAATTAAATGTTATTGAGGCGGCAATGGAGCGTGATAATTTTATGAACCCTGATGAAGCCAAAAAATTTGGACTGATTGATTATGTGGTTGCCTCAAGAGGCGAAATCGTTAAATAAGGATTGAAAAATATGGCTGATGAAAAATTACATTGTTCCTTTTGCGGAAAAAGTCAGGACGAGGTGAAAAAACTGGTTGCCGGTCGCGGTGTTTATATCTGCGATGAATGTATTGAGGTGTGCATCAGTATTGTTTCTGACGAAATTAAAGAAATGGAAAAGAAGGAAGACAAAATCTTGTTTGACGGGTTGCCGTCGCCTTCGAAAATTAAGGAATTTTTGGATCAATATGTTATCGGGCAAGATTTGGCCAAAAAGGTTTTGGCGGTGGCGGTTTATAATCATTACAAACGCCTTAACTCCAAAAAGACCAATAATGATGTGGAAATTGCCAAATCAAATGTCATCCTAATCGGCTCGACCGGAAGCGGCAAAACCTTGCTGGCTCAGACTTTGGCCAAAATTTTGGATGTGCCGTTTGCTATATCTGATGCGACAACTTTAACCGAGGCAGGGTATGTCGGGGAAGATGTTGAAAATATCATTTTGAAATTGGTGCAAAATGCCAATTATGATATCGAAAAAGCGCAACGCGGCATTGTTTATATTGACGAGATTGATAAAATTACCCGCAAATCCGACAGTGCCTCGATTACCCGCGATGTATCGGGCGAGGGGGTACAACAGGCGCTACTCAAAATTATTGAAGGGACGGTGGCCAATGTTCCGCCGCAAGGGGGCAGAAAGCATCCGCAACAAGAGTTTTTGCATGTTGATACCACCAATATTTTGTTTATTTGCGGCGGTGCTTTTGCCGGATTGGAAAAAATCGTCAGCCGCAGGGGCAAAGAAACATCAATTGGTTTTGGCGCCAAAGTAGCCCCAAAAGAAGAGCGCAATATCGGCGACATCATTAAAGACGTGCAGCCTGAGGATTTGCTTAAATATGGCATGATACCCGAATTTGTCGGTAGACTGCCGATTATTGCAACTTTGGACGATTTGGACGAGGCTGCCTTAATCAAAGTTTTGACCGAGCCGAAAAATGCCTTGGTTAAACAATATAAAACCATGTTTGAAATGGAAGGGGTCAAGCTGACATTTACCGACAAAGCACTAAAAGCAATTGCCAAAAAGGCAATTGAGCGCAAGACAGGTGCCAGAGGTCTGAGGGCAATTATGGAAGAGGCGTTGCTGGATTTGATGTATGAGGTGCCGGATAAACACGATTTGGAAGAAATCGTGATTGACGAAAAAGTTATTAATGACAAGAAGGCGCCTAAATTTATCCATGTTAAGAAAAAGGCTGGTTAGGCTTAAAAAAAAGAAGGCTTTGATTAAAGCCTTCTTTTTTTAGTTGGTTTTTATTCGCACCAGCTTTTTGACTGGTTTGCGGATTTTTTTGATGGCCGCTTCTATACGTTCTTTGTCATAGGTGAGGTTGGGCTCATCTTTGATGCCGTGAGCAATTTTGTCTTTGGTGGCATCAATATCAAGTTCGCCGGAGTCGTCTTTCATATCAAGGGCATGCTGCCATTGAAAGCGTGCCTCATTTTTGCGGTGGGCAAACCAATAGGCATCACCTAGATGTGAGCTGATGATGGCCGACGACGGGTATAGTTCAACCGCTCTTTCGAGATAGGGCAAAGACATGGTGTAATATCCAAGGTTGTACAGAGCGAAACCAAGACTGTCATTAATACTTGGGTCAAACGGTGCTTGATTATAAGCCTCAACAATCATTTCAAAGGCTTGGTCAATATTTTTGTTCTGCCTAATCCAAGTATAGCCCAAATGATTTAAAACCAAAAAATGTTTTTTGATATCATAGGCTTTCATTAAAGTTTCTTCGGCTTCCTGCCAATGGCCTGATTTTTCCAAAGAAACCCCTTTGGCATAATATAAAACCCAAAGAGTTACCGGGCTTTTGGCTTTGTCAATGGCTTGATCATAGTATTTTATGGCCTCGTTAAAGCGGTTGTTGAGGCGCAAAATATCACCAAGTTCCATATAAATCTGGATATCATCATAGTCTTGACCTAGGCTTTCAAGCAAAATTTCGGCGCCTTTGTAATCCTCTTGTTTGATAAGGTTGCGGGCTTTTTTGATTTGGGCCGGGTAATAGGCAATGTCGTCTTTGTCAATACTGTCATAGAGGGTGTTGGCATCATCAAACATTTCGCGGGTTTCAAAAATGTCAGCTAGTAAAACTTTGGCTGTGCTATAGTCGGGATTCATGTAAATGGCAAGCGATGTATACATGTGAGCAACATCAATTGCTTCATCATAACGGAAAGTTGAGGCAACGGTGAATAAAGCCTCGGCAACACCTACTTGAACCGAAGATAATACCGGTTTGGTGGTTTGGGGGTCGGCAGAATTTACTTTGGCGCGCAAATAAGACAAAAGAGAGTCAAGAGATTGGTTGTTAACGGTGGAGTTCATTATGGCAACGGCTTTATCTTTTTGACCGGTGCGAATATAAAAGTTGGTAATAATCTCCAGCAAACGAACGGAAATTTCCGAATTTTTGTCTTGCAAAATTTGCTCGTAAATTTCGCCGGCTTCACGGTTTGAGCCAAAATAGTCAAGCAGCATGGCGCGATGTTGGCGATAGACCGAGCTTAGCCCTTCTTCTTTGGTGAGCAGATTGAGCGAAGCCAGAGCCTTTTTTTGTTGATTGAGACCGGCATAGTTCCAGGCGTTTACCAGTGGTGCAATAAGTCCTTGATAGATAGGATCGTTGATTTTGTTGATACTTGCTATGGAGGCTGAGTATTGCTTGTTGTGCATCTCTTGCATGGCTACCAACATATAAGCAAAACCGTTATCCGTATTGAGTTCTATGGCTTTGGCTGCATATTGTGCCGCATCGTCAATTCGGCCTTTGGAGGCTTGTAGTAAGTAAATGTGATTTAATAATTCAACATTTTTAGGGTCTTGGGCATGGGCAATTTCATAATATTGGGCGGCATGATCAAAGTCTTTGCGAATATGTGCAACACGGGCAGCCAGGTACGAACCGTAGATGTTGGTGTCTTGGGCAACGGGCTGACCATTTTTAGAGGTTGGATCAGGCTGATTGTGATGCATAATCGGCGAGCAGGATATAAAAAGCGCCGTTGATAGCAGCAGTGCCAATATGAAACTTCTTTTTATCATTGAGCAAAATTTCCTACATAAGACAATTAACGTCGTTAATTATTACAAATTTTTTTTCAATCTACAACAGCTTTATAAATATATGATTAAATTTGTGCAAATAAATGTTTGTTCTTGCGTCAGAGGCAGATTTATCTTACATTTAGAGCATGAATGACAGTTGGAATATAAAAAATTTGGTGGAATTTTATATGATGGCCGGAGTCGATGAGACTTGCGGCGATGCGCCTATGTCAATAAGACCGAAAGATGTGCCGCAGAATAAAACGGAAAATTCGTCTCGCAGGCCGGCAATATCGAATCTGGCTCTTTCTTCGGTTGAGGCGATTAAAAATGCCGATGAAATTTGCCAACAGGTAACATCAATTGAAGAATTGCGCAAAGCGGTGGAGAATTTTGACGGTTGTTCGCTTAAGTATAATGCCAAACATACAGTAATGGGAGACGGTAATCCGGAATCCAAAATTATGTTGATCGGTGAAGCTCCTGGGGCAGAAGAAGATTTGGCCGGCAAAGCGTTTGTCGGCAGAAGTGGCCAGCTTTTGAATAAAATGCTTGCGGCAATAGGAATTGACAGAACCAGATGTTATATCTGCAATATTTTGCCTTGGCGGCCGCCGGGGAATCGCTCGCCTTCGGATGCCGAAATTGCTGTTTGTTTGCCGTTTTTGAAAAAACAAATCGAAATTGTTGCTCCCGATTATATTTTTATGCTGGGGGCGGTGGCGGTCAATTCATTGATGGAAAATGCCGAGGGAATTTCAAAATTGCGCGGTAAGTGGATGGAATATCAAATGCAAAACGGAAAAAAAGCCAAGGTGTTGGCTAGTTATCATCCGGCATATTTGTTGCGAACGCCGGCTCAGAAAGCTAAGGCGTGGGCTGATTTTTTGAGGTTGAAAAAAGAAATGGAGTAAAATAATTAACAAAAAAGCTAATTATTTTAATATTTAATGGTATTTTAGTAAAAATCTTATATGATAACAAAAAAGCACAATAGCGTCATTATTTATGAAGGGTATTAAGATGGTTGGAAAAATAAACTTGTGGATGCAGATTTTGGGTGTTTCGGCGGCATTGGTCGCAACGGGAGCTTATGCGGCAGACAGAAATGCCGAAAATAAAGTTGCAACAACCGGAGAAGTGTTGTTTAAAATCCACGATATCGTGCCGGAAGTTGATGAAAACGGTAATGTCATATATTGTAATGTGGGGGCAACATTTTTTAACCGTACCAATATAGATATGGCTAATGTGGCTTTGACTTTGAAATGGAATGATGATGTTATCGGCGAGATCATTGATCAGGAGGAAAGAGCCGAAAAAGAAATGGTGCGGAGTAATTCCAATGCTCGTCGTCCGCGCTATTCGACTTCGGGGACAACGGCAAAGACCATAAATGCATCGTTAAAACTGCCTCCGTTAAAAAGTATGCAGCAGGTTTCGCTTAAAACCAAGGTTGATACCAATAGGTGCTTTTTGCTGTTGAATGATATGGATATTGAGTTTGATAATTGCGGTACGGCTTCGGTTGGCGAAAGAATGTCGGCACAAGGATGCAGTAATTTGTTTCAATATGTAAGTCCGAAAATGGCCGAGTATTATATGGAATTTAAGGAGATTTCGCTGGAAGAACAAGTTAAGCTGGAGGATGCAGAATTGAGCGGATTGCAAAAAGAAATGGATGCTTCTTTTGATGCCGCGGTAGCCTCTATCAAAAATATTGCCAAGTCTGCTCAGCAGCTTAATGAGCAATTGGAAAATCAGAATAATGCTGAGGATTAAAAAGGAGACAGAGCGTTGCGGTATTTTAGTTGGGTTATGGGGGCGTTGTTATTGATGCTTGGTGCGGAAAATGCTATGGCTCAGATGTTTTCCGCAGATAATGTGACGCCTCCTAAACCGATGCAGGAGGCTACAGTTAAGGCGGTAGAAAAAACGCCGGAAAATAATAAGAGTGGCAACGAGGCCATTGATAAGATAAATGAAACTTTGGCAAAAGGGCTGACTGATAAGCAGAATTCGGGGGATAATCCGGAACAGCAGATTACGCAAGCTTTGGAAAATTCAGCCAAAAAAGCCGGAGAAAAGAAGGCGGATGAAGATGTTGCTGCCGAGAAGGAAGATATCTTTATTCCGGAAGGAGAGTTGCATCGTCTTAATACTCCGACTTTGGATGGCTCGGTGCGTGGCGGCCAGGCTTTTGTCGAGGTGGATGAAAAGGGAAGAATGAAAAAAGTCAGCAAAATCTTCATTTACTATGATAAATTTGAAGTTTTTGATTATGTCGCCGGGTCGACAGGTTGTAATGTCAGATTTAATGTGTTGTCAAATTTGGATCAGAAAATTAATCGTTTGGATGTTAAACTTGTGTGGCCGGATTTGACTACCACACTTTCTTTTGCTGATATTGCACCCAACACCCAAACATATTATAACTATGCACTTTTGGGGAAAGGTTGTTATAATATGGATAAAGCCCCAAATATCATCGTTAATCGTTGCCGGGTTAAGGGGATGACGGCTTCGGAATGTGCCGATAAAATTGTTTGGTTATCAAAATAATATGCAGATTGTCAGAATAATATTTTTGGCCTGTTTTGCTTTTGTGCTGTCGGGAGCGGTTGGGTTGCGGGCCGAGGTTAATGTTTTGACCCCAGAGATTTATAAAGAGATTTTGGAAAAAATTGATATCAAGAGAGATGATATCAAACAATATAAAAATATCTTTCGCGCATTGGAAGAAAATGACTTGGCAAAAGCTGATGAGCTTGTTGAAGGCCTTGAGAATGATATTTTGTTGGGGCATGTGTTGGCTGAGAAATATCTGCATCCGAAGTATAAATCATCTTGCGAGGAATTGGAAAGCTGGCTTGAGAGGTATTATGACCTGCCGCAGGCAGGAAGAATTTATAAACTGGCGCTAAAGAAAGGGTGCAAGGGGCTGGCCGAAATTGCGGGAAGTGAAGAGAAAAATTTTGAACTAAAGAAAATTCCATTGAAATATTTGGACAGACTGGGAAAGGCCGATCGCAATTTTTTGGTGCGGCAGGCAAAAAGTTTTAGGAGCTATATTGCCAAGGGCAAGACTTTGCCGGCACGTTATATCTTGGAAAACAAGCGCTTCCAGAAGTTGGCGCCTAAGCCTTATTGGGATAGTTTGGCGGCAACTTTGGCGGTGAAATATTTGACCGATAATTATGATAAAAAGGCGCTTGAGTGGGGGATTAAAGCCTCAAAACGTCACAACTCTGGCATGGCAACCTGGGTGGCGGGATTGGCGGCTTGGCGACTTAAGGACTATAAGGCGGCGGCAAGCTATTTTGCAAGGCTGGGATCTTCTAAAAATTCGGATGAGTGGCTGAAGGCGGCGGCAAGCTATTGGTCGGGGCGGGCTTATGACAAGCTTGGAAACCACCTCAAAGCCCAAGAAATGCTTAAGCTGGCGGCCAAAAATAAATATACTTTTTATGGAATTTTGGCGGCTTATCAGCTGGGCGAGATGCCGGATTTTGGTTTTAGAGAAGACAGGTATATCAATGATTTTGATGATATGAGTTATGTGGAAAAAATTGCGGCCTCGGAAGCTTTGGTGCGGGCGTTGATATTAATCAGAGCCAAACAACCGGAATTGGCACAGCGGGAGATGTTTAATGCCTATGACGGCTTGAGTGACGAGCAAAAAGAAGCGGTGATTTTGATTGCCAATGAGCAAGGTATGCACTCTTTGGTGATTGCCATCGGCAAAAACAAAAATATTGAAAATTTGGCTGGGCATTATGACAAAGAGCTTTATCCTTTGCCCAAATGGTTTGACGACCAGCGCTGGCAAGTGGATCAGGCGTTGATTTTGGCGTTAATCAGGCAAGAATCGGCGTTTAAGGACAATGCAACCAGCCAAGCCGGGGCCAGGGGGCTGATGCAGTTGATGCCAAACACCGCCTATCATATTACCGGCGATAAAAGTATCAAAAAAGAGAGAGACCGCTTGCTTAATCCGGATTATAATTTGCAATTGGGGCAGCAATATATCAGCTATTTGTTAAACAAGCCGTTTATTGAAGGCAATTTGTTTTTTATGCTGACGGCTTATAACGGCGGACCGAGTAATTTGGTCAAATGGCAGAAGGGGGCAAAGTTTGGCAATGATCCGTTGTTGTTTATTGAGGTGATACCGGCGGCGGAGACGAGAATTTATATTGAGCGGGTGATGGCCAATTATTGGATATATAACCTGCGTTTTGGCAAGGAAAACAAGACCTTGGAGCAGGTGGCAAATGGCCAATGGCCAATAATTGAAGCCGAAGATGCTTTTTCCTTTGATTAAGTCTTGATTTTGTGATATAATGAAATCCTAAAATTAAGGATTATGGAAAGTATTATATATTTGCTGCCGTATGGTTTATTGCTGTTGGCAGCCGTTGTTTCCCTCTTTATCAAGGGTGGAGATATCGTCAATAAAATTTTAGCATTCTTGGTATTCGGCGCCGGAATGTTTGTTACATTTGCCGAAAGCGGTTGGTGGAGGTTTGGCTTTATCTTGCTGGCAGGTCTTGCTTGCACAGGAGATGTAAGGACAACCACCAGCGGTAGTGGTGCTTATACGTCCCTTATCATGGGGGTGGCAATGAGCGCCATGATGGCCATCAAATGGGTGATAGCCGATCTTTTCGGTTGGAACCCGTTTTGGTGGATGGTGGTGCCAGCCGCTGTTTTCAGCGTTATGATTATTTGTAACGCTGATTACAAAAAAGAAGATTAAGAGTTGCCCGCTTTTTAAAAGACAGATATCTGTTTTTTTGGCGGGCAACTTGTTTTTTTGAGCTTAACGCTTATATCAGAAAACGGTAATAACCTATTTTAAGGATTGAAAATAATGGAATTGTATTTGTTTTTTGCCTTTTTGCTGTTTTATCTGATAACCGCTTTTATGCTGAATGAAAGAACCAAACAAAAAATTTGGATTGTCTCTTTTATTATTTCGTTTGCCGTGACGTCGGCGGCAATTGGCTTTATCAGAGCCGGCAGGCAAGATGTGATGATGAATGCCGACCAAATGAACTGGTATTATATCTTGTATCTGTTCGGGATGATATCGGTGGTGTTGGGAGTGTTTAATCTGTGGATCTATCGCAAAGAGCTGTGGCGGACTTTGTTTGAAAAAACAGATGATGACGATGATGATGAAGATGATTAGTTTGTAACAAAGGGGCTTTGATCTTAAGCCCCCTTTTTTTGATTGCTTTTTTAAGCATAATGTGATATCAAAAGGCCATTGAAATTAATTATTAATAATAGGTATTATGGAAAATTTTTTATTGTTTCTGCCTTATATAATATTGTTGGCAGGAGTTGGACTAATGTTTTGTTTTAGGAACAATGTTCCGGTTAAGCTGGCGGCCATGATAGTGTTTTGTTGCGCAACGGCGTTTGCTTTTCTGATTTATGATCTCGGAAAAATTATTTTTGTGATGTCGGTGATAGGCGTTTTATTGCTAAACAAAAGTGATGTCGGCGCTGAAATCAGAAGCGGTAATCCGTTTATATGGATGATGATTGCTTTGGCAGTTATGTTTGCTGTCGATATGGCAATGTGTTGGCTCGACAACAAATTGTGGAAGTTGTGTGTGCAAATTCCGGTTGCCGTATTTTATATGGCGCTGGCTTTGCGTTATGCAATTAAAGGCTGCAAAAATGAATGAAAAATCCGGCTTTGATATAAAATCAAAGCCGGATTTTTGTTTATTAGTTGCCTTACAGAAAACCCCGAGTTTACTCGGGGCTGAATGCCAAGGTGTTGGAACAACACCGCTCCACGCCAACGAGCGTGGTCAAACCGTAAGGTTTGTAGCTGTTATAGAACCCCCA
>CALXUO010000016.1 GCA_944391695.1 uncultured Alphaproteobacteria bacterium | reverse complement strand
AATTTTTCAGTCAAACGAAGTTAAAAGCATCAGACCTGAATTCGCTCCTCAATTGGCAACCGGAAAGAATTTTCTTTCTTGTGAACAGGTAGATTACTTGAGAGAGATTGTTGTGAAGGCCCGTCAGAAAGGATACTCTCAAGAAGAGGGTTGTCAAGCTTGGGCGAGGATGTTAAACAACAAATCAAACCAAGTTGATTGCGAGGATAAAGGACTGCTTAACCTCTCGGAGGCCTTAACAGTTCTGTTCCAGAACATCTGTTATTATGAGGCCAAACAACATTATGTGGCCTTTCTGGAGTTTAACTCCAGGCCGGAGAGGTATATTGATTAAAAAATTCGGTCCGCCGGGAACATTAAAGTTCCCCGCGGGCTTTTTTTGTGTTTTTGAGCGCGGGCAGCGCATCATTTTTTGTAATAAGAAAACAGAGGCTTGGATATCCAAAGCCTCTTTTTTGGTGTGAAAAATCGGTTTTTGACAAAAAATTTAAGTTTTTGTCATTTTATGGGTTGACCGAGGGGTGAAAATGTGGTATGGTGGGGACATTAAAAAATATTACTTATTTATATAATTAAAATTAAAATTAAAAGAGTTACCGGAAGCACCCCAGGATGCAGTCTCTTAAAACACCGGAAAAAAGATGAGACAAATTTTTAGAAGACACGAAATTATCGCTCTCCGCCCCGCAGAATGGCCTTGCGCCCAGTATCCCCGCTACCTATCTCCTGATCAGGCACCATACCTGTCAGAGTTGATAGAAAAAGCCAAAGAGGCAGGCTATCATAAAGAAGACATAGCGTCTGCCTGGGCGGGATTGTTGAACAATAAGTCCAACGGGTATATCCCGGAGGGCGAGGAGCTCGACCTCGTAGAGGCGCTCACAGTGCTGTTTAAGCCGCTGAGCTATTACGAAATAAAACGCCACTACGTGGCGTACGCTACGGCGGTTGAGAAATAAAAAAAAATATAACTTTTTTAGCCTACCTTTGCGGTGGGCTTTTTTTGTGTTTGAATTTTGGGCATTGACCAAAAAGACAAAATATGATATTTCTTGTTGCAACAACTGAAAATTATTTAAAAACAATTATAGTATGAAACAAGTTAAAATAAAAATCTCACGAATTGATGAGAAAGTCGCCAATTACAACATCGGCGTTTATGTGGCAAAGTATTTGTATATTAACAAAATTTTGCTTAACCACACGGCCAAACTGGCTGTAGCTCAGATGCTTAAAAAAGCCAAGACATCGGATATCGATGTGGAAAAAATCAAGATCAAAATTATGATCAATCGCCGCGAAAGAGAAACTTTGGCCACTTGCTTTGCGGCTGAGACCAGAAAATGGCGCAAAAAATTTTATAAAATGCGCCTTGAATATCTGGAGGGTGAAACCCTGTCTTTGGACGAGGTGCTGGCTTATTATGCCAAAGAAAACCCCAATGCGGCGGATGATGTCTTTGTTGACGCGATTGAACAAAATCTGCTGGCACTTAAAAAATTTTCGCCGGAGTTTTTGTTTTATCTTGCCAAAGAAAAGCAAAAAGATGACGGCAAAGATTATAAAAACCTGCTGTTTTTGAAAAAATTGGTGCAAGAGGCCGCAGCAAAAGGATACAGCAAAGCCGAAATGCTTGACGCTTGGCCCGAATCCAACAGCCCGTCAAAAGGATATTTGGCAGAGATTTTGCAAGACCTGCTGGGGGATGTACCATCCGAAACCTTGGCAAATATCTACAAAGCAAGGTATATCAGCTTGGTCAAAAAAATGAGGTAACTTTAAGCGGTCGCTTTTTATCTTGGGATAAAAGCGGCCGCTTGGTTTATATTAAATCGGACGGAACTTTGAGCCCATATTCGCGCAGGGATTGAATTATGTCGGCAAGATACATACGCTCGTTATAGTGCAGGTAGCCGTCGGATGAGCAAATTTTGATGGCTTCTTTGAGCAACTTCTCGGCCTCTTTGGGTTGTTTTGACTTGAGCTTGGGCAGCAGAAAATAAAAATCGTTGACCTTGGGCTTGAGCGATGAAAGATACTCTTTGAGATAGCGCTCACTTAGGCTTGAGGCCGCAGAAACGTTTTCTTTGATATAGTCTATTATAATTTTTTGTTTGATATCGGTTTTGTCTTTCCAGATGGCGGAGATAAACAGCAACAACATAATATCATCGGCAATTGCCGATAAGATACCGCTTGAGCTTGAGGATTTGCTCTTAGTTGCTTGGGGCAAACCGCCCTCTTTTGCTGCGGCTTGAAAATCTGTCGTAAATTTGCCGATATCGTTATAATATACATCGCGGTTTAGGTCTGAAATATCACGCACAAAAACCGCATCAAAAATAAATGATTTTTGCAGGCGATAAAAATAAAGATCCAGAAAAATGTTGCGGTCTTTTTCCCAGACGTTGCGGATGGCAACATGCTCTTTGTAAATGCGCCCGTTCTTTATCAGGCTTACTTCCATGTTATAAAATTTGTTGCTTGGTTGCGGCATTATTTTTATCCTTAATGCATATCATCTTAATATATTTTTTCTTACAAGTAAATGTTTTTGTTGATTTTTTGTCTAGCTTGTATATGATGGGGTATCAAAAATAATTATTAAATTAAGCATTATGACAACAATAAACATAAGCTGTAATCAACTGTATCAGTTGTTTGGCTACAACAGGAAGATAACTCTCAGCACTATTTTTGGGGCTTTGCTATACTCTATTGCCCCGATTGACATCAACGCACCGCAATATCCACCGATGTTTTCTGGGATTGACGGCAGAGGCTTTGACGAGGCCACCCTCCTTTTTACGGAACTTAGAAAGGCCAAAGACGAACTGCCCAAATATTGGCAAAGGCGATTTTCTGTCTCCCAAATGCAGGAAATTGATGCCAAGATGAAGCTCTTGAATATTAAAGAAAAGGAGCTTATGGCAATCCCTTGGTACGCTTTCAAGAAAAGATGGCAAATTAAACGAGAGTGTTTGCCCCTAAAGCTTGAAAGCTTGCCAATTGCTTTGGCTTTTCAGTACCTTGAGTACAGAGCCTCTCAAGACGGGCTGAGACCGGAAAAATTACGCAAACTCTTTGACCAGTTTGCCGAGAAATTTCCTCTTAACAATTAAACTATCCTTGCCGGCCTTTGGTTTTATGAAACCAAACGCCGGTTTTTTTAATCTTTGAGGTTTGCAATCTTGCCAATATATTGCTTGATAACACTGACCCTTGTATCATAAGATGACAAGTCTTTTTCTATCAGCAATCTTTGATCTGGGCGCACCTTGATAGCGCCAAAAGAAGTGGCAATCAGGTCGATTAATTTCTCCGGATGGGCAAAAACATTACCCTTAAAGCCTATCAAAACACCTTTGGCGCCGGCATCAACCCTGTCAATGCCCGCTTCTTTGCACAAAATTTTTATCTCAACCGTGGTCAAAAGATTGTTTACCTCTTGCGGCAGGGCGCCAAAACGATCTATCAGCTCTTCTTTGATGTCTGATATCTCGTCTTTGGTTTTGATATCGCCGATACGCTTATAAAGCCCAAGCCTGATACCAAGATCGCGGACATAAGTCTCGGGTATCATGATGGGGATGCCAATTGAAATTTGCGGTGCCCAATCTTCAATCTGTTTGGTCTGCTCATCGGCCATAACGCCTGAGCGCAGGCGCAAAACCTCTTCTTCCAACATATGTTGATAAAGCGATATACCAACATCTTTGATATGGCCGGACTGCTCCTCGCCCAAAATATTGCCGGCACCTCTGATATCCATATCGTGGCTGGCAAGTGAAAAACCTGCTCCCAATGTATCTAATGCCTGCAAGATGCTTAGTCTTCTCTCGGCAATAGGTTTTAGCTTGACCTTGGGCGGAACGGTAAAATAGGCATAGCCCCTAACCTTGCTGCGGCCGATGCGCCCTTTGAGCTGGTATAACTGCGCCAGGCCAAACATATCGGCTCGATAGACAATCATGGTGTTGACGTTTGGCATATCAATGCCTGATTCGATAATGGTGGTTGAAAGCAACATATCGGCCTTTTGCGAAGCAAAGTCGTTCATGACCTCTTCTAACTGCGAAACAGGCATTTGGCCATGAGCCACCAAAATCTTGATATCGGGCAAAAGAGTGTGCAATTCTTTTTCTATCTCGTGAATATCAGACACCCTGGGACAGACAAAAAAGGTTTGGCCGCCGCGGTATTTTTCGCGGTAAACCGCCTCTTTTATCATCACCTTGTCAAAGGGCATGACAAACGAGCGCGCCGCCAAGCGGTCTACCGGAGGAGTGGCAATAATACTCAAACTCTTAACCCCGGTAAGCGAAAGCTGCAAAGTGCGCGGTATCGGCGTGGCGGTCAATGTCAAAACATGGACATCTGATTTTATTTGCTTTAACTTCTCTTTGTGGGCAACACCAAAATGTTGCTCCTCGTCAATAATCAACAGGCCCAAATTGCAAAACTCCACCTTCTCGGATAAAAGCGCATGGGTACCGATTACAATCTCAACCGCACCATCTTTTAGGCCTTGTTTGATCTCTTTGGCCTCTTTGGGGCTTACAAGCCGTGAGAGCATCTTGACCCTGATGGGAAAGCCCTCCAGACGTGATTTAAAGTTTTGGTAATGTTGACGCGCCAACAGCGTGGTCGGCACAATTACCGCAACTTGCGCCCCTGAGGCAGCAACCGCAAAAGCCGCACGCAACGCAACCTCGGTCTTGCCAAAGCCTACATCGCCGCAAACAAGCCTATCCATCGGGATGGTTCCGCCAAGATCAGACATGACATCTGATATGGCATTGATTTGATCGTCGGTCTCGTTATAAGGGAAACGCGAGCAAAAATCCTCGAACATCCCTTGCGGCGGAATAAAACTGTCGGCTTTTTTGAGCTGACGCTCGGCCGCAATCTTTATCAATTTTTCGGCAATATCCCTGATTTTGGCCTTGACTTTGGCCTTTTTGGCCGACCAGGCGGCACCGCCCAAGGTATCAAGCTCGATATTATCGTCATCAAGCCCATAGCGCGACAAAACATCAATATTTTCGACCGGAACAAACAACTTGGCGTCATGAGCATAGACAATCTTCAAACAATCGTGCGGAGCACCGCCGGCGGTGATAGTCTCCAGCCCCATAAAACGCCCGATACCATGCTCAATATGCACCACCAGCTCGCCGGCAGAAAGTGAGCCGACATCGGCAATAAAATCTTTGGAAGTGAATTTCTTTTGTTTGCGGCGGTTTTGTTTTTCGCCCAAAATATCTTGCTCGGAAATCAGGCAAAGCCCCTCACCCTTAAAACCATGCTCTAGAGGCATTACAATCATCACAACCTGTGATGAGGATTTGGCAAGAGCCTTCTCCCAGCTCTCGGCAAAGCCCAGATCAGATATCTCGTACTCGTTCATCAGCGAAAATAAGCGCTCGCGGCTACCATCAGAATAGCAGGCAATGATGCGCTTGAGTTTCTTATTTTCGCTTAAATAATCCTTTAGCTCGGTATAAACCGAACCGGCGGCAATATTCTTGGCAGAGGCAAAATCGCGCATGGGATAGTATTTACAATCAACAACCTTGTCTGTACTGGGCAGGTTTAGAAATGTAACAGTTAGAGCTTGTTTGTTTTGCAAAATATTGGCCAACTCTTTATCATTAAAATACAAAAGCTCAGGTTTTATCGGACGATAGGTCTCTTCCCCGGTGCTTGATTTAATCTTTAGCGCCTCTAGTCTGGCATGGTAGTAATCGGCAATGCTGTCTGATTTGGATACGGCCGCCTCACCTGCTTTGTCTGATACAATAATTCCCGCCTGCGGCAAATAGTCAAACAAACTCTTTAACGGCTCATCATAAAAAAACGGCAACCAGTTTTCAAATCCAATGTATTTGCGCCCGGCAGAAATCGCCTCGTAAATCTCGTCACCGCTAAAATCGGCCCCAAAAGCCTCGCGGTATTTGGAGCGAAAGGTCTTGATGGTGTTGGCATCCAAAACAACCTCGCTCATAATCTTGAAACAATAGCTTGTTAACTCGCCAATGGAGCGCTGGCTCATGACATCGAATTTGCGAATGCGTTCAACCTCGTCATCAAACAAATCTATACGCAACGGCTCTTCGGTTCCAACCGGAAAAATATCGATAATATCGCCCCTGACGGCATATTCACCAGGCTCATAAACCTGAGCGACGCGGTTGTAGCCGTTGATAGATACATAATGCAAAAAATCATCAAAAATCAACTTGTTGCCAACAGAAACTTCACGTATTGAGTTAAGAAAAATTTTACTCGGCGGAAGCTTTTGCAACACCGCTCCGACTGAGGTTATGATAATTCTTTTTTGCTTTGAAGTTGGGTTAAGCGCAAGCTCTGAGAGGCAGTCTATTCTTTGGGAAATAATGCTTGAGCTTGGCGATACCCGGTCATATGGGACCGTATCCCAAGCAGGAAAACGCAAAACCTTTAACTTGGGGTACATATATTCGACTAGTGAGGCCATATTGGCAAGCTCTACCCCGTCGGAGGCAATATAGACAATATCCTCATCAGAGCCTTGAGCCAAATGTCCAAGCAATAAAGCATCTGCTCCTTTGGGAAGAGATGAAAAAGTTGCACCCATAAAATTTTTGATATTGTACTGCATTATTTGTTTCTTGTTGTTTACTTGCAATTAAAAGGTATATACAATAGCCTTGATTTATGCAAGTTTTATTTATGAGAGGTAACAATTTATGCGGCCTGAAATTTTATACCCCTTGTTTGCCGATATATCATCACTTAGAGGTATTGGCTCTAAAACCATAAAATTAATGCAAAATTTGTTGGGCGGAACTAAAATTGTTGACCTTATCTTTCATTTGCCATCAAACATTATTGACCGCTCTTATCGGCCCAAACTTAGAGATGCGGTGCAGGGGAGAATTTGCACCATAAGGGCCAAGGTGGTTGCTCATATTCCGCCAAAATCCAAACACCAGCCCTATAAAGTAGTGGTTGAGGATGAAACCGAACAGCTAACTTTGATATTTTTTAAGGTTTATGCTGATTCGATTGCCAAAAATCTGCCTTTGGGAGCTACCAGAATTATCAGCGGAAAACTTGAGGTTTTTAACGGCAATTTGCAAATGCCACATCCGGATTATATTGTGCGTGAAGAAGACAGCGCGCAAATTCCGCTATTTGAGACCGTATACCCTTTGACTGCCGGCATATCAACCAAAATGATTAATAAATATATGGATCAGGCCTTGCAAAAAGTGCCGGAAATGCAAGAATGGCTTGATGCGGAGTTTGTTAAAAAACAGGGGTGGAACTCTTTTAGGAATGCAATGATGAAAGCTCATCATCCGCAATATAAAAGCGAGCTTGAGCCTTTTTCCAAAGACAGGGCCAGACTTGCTTATGATGAACTTTTGGCAAACCAACTGGCTTTGGCAATTGTCAGGCAAAGAGTTAAGAAACAAGCCGGACGTATAATTAAAGGCAACGGGCTTTTGCGCAAAAAAATAATGGAAACCCTCCCTTTTGAACTAACAACTGCGCAAAAAAACGTATTGGCCGAAATTTATGACGACCAGGCCGAACATTTTCGGATGCTACGTCTGTTGCAAGGTGATGTGGGCTCGGGCAAAACCATTGTGTCCTTACTGGCGATGCTTAATGCAGTTGAGGCCGGAGTACAAGCCGCAATCATGGCTCCGACCGAAATTTTGGCCAAGCAGCATTTTGAAACCATTGCACCGATGTGTGAGAATATCGGTGTCAAAGTTGAGCTGTTAACCGGCAAAACCAAAGGTAAAAAGCGCAACCAAATATTGCAAGAGCTTAAAGATGGCAAAATCAACATCATTATCGGAACACATACCCTATTCCAAGAAGACATTGCCTATAAAGACTTGGGTTTTGTGGTGGTTGATGAGCAACATCGTTTTGGCGTACATCAACGCCTGAGCTTGTCGGAAAAAGGCAATAAATGCGATATTTTGGTTATGACGGCAACCCCAATTCCCAGAACGCTCGTTTTGACATCATACGGTGATATGGAATACTCCAAAATCGACCAACTGCCCGAGGGCAGAAAGCCTACCGAGACCAGAGTTATGCCGATATCCAAGCTAAATGAAACCATTGTCGCACTAAAACGCAAGATCGATGATGGTGTGAGGGCTTATTGGGTTTGTCCGCTGGTGGAAGAATCGGAAAAATCGGATTTGGCGGCGGCCGAGGCTCGATTTGCCGATTTGCAAAAAATATTCGGCCCCGAAGTCGGTTTGGTACACGGCAAAATGAAAGAGCCTGAAAAAGACAAAGTAATGGAGCGTTTTAAAAAAAGAGAAATTAAACTTTTGGTGGCAACAACCGTGATTGAAGTTGGGGTTAATGTGCCGGAGGCAACTATTATGATAATTGAACACGCCGAAAGATTTGGCTTGGCACAACTGCACCAGTTGCGCGGACGCATCAAACGCGGCAATATCCAAGGAAACTGCCTGTTGTTATACTCTTTTCCTTTGAGCGAAACCGCCAAAGAACGACTTAATATCATGCGACAGACCGAAGATGGCTTTATTATTGCCGAAAAAGATTTGGAACTGCGCGGCGGCGGTGAAATATTGGGTACAAAACAGAGCGGATTTTGCGAATTTCGGCTGGCTAATATGGAATATCACAAAAATTTGTTGGTTATTGCCAACCAAGATGCCAAACTAATCTTAAACAAAGACCCTAACCTTGCCTCTCCTCGCGGCAAGGCTTTGCGCAATTTGTTGTACTTATTTGAAAAAGACGACAGTATCAAAAACTACAAAGCCTAAATTTCTTCCATTTTGCGGGTGAGATAATCGAGCTTGTCTTGCGAGAGTTTGCGACCTGCTATTACCTCGGAAAAAATGGTTTTTATTTCGGGGGCATATTTGCGGCGCGATTTGGCAATTGCTGTTAGATGACTGGCAGCGGCCTCAAATATCTGACTTTCTTGCGCCAATAATTGCGCGGAAAGCTCCAAATATGGCGGAGTATATGCACTGTGACGGATATTTTGGCTGTGTTTGTAGGCCTCGCGCTGAATATCGGCAGCATCAAGGGCCGATACATTTTCATCTTTGACTTTTCCTGCCCAAGAAAAGCGGCGTTTGGTTTTGGCCACAATCTTTTTAAGACTGTTTAATATGGATGTCTTTTTAATATATTCCGCCATTTGTCCCTCCTTTGTTATATTTTCTTTATAATCTATTAAATAATCCTTTACAAGTTAAATATTAGTCTTGACCAAAAGCAAAATATTTGAGCATACTTGGTGTATGATAATCCTTGTGTATGAGGTGTTTTAATGAAATTATTTGAACGTACAAAATCGGGTAATTTGCGAGAATTAACTATTTTGGGATTTAAATTTTCTTATACAAAAAAAGCCAAGTTGCCGCCACATATCAACAAAGAAAAATTGTTGCCGTTAATCGCCAACTTTGACGGAATCGGTATTAATGCCGACAAACGTTCGCCAAAGCTTATTGTGTCTTTGACCTCGTTTCCGGAGAGAATGTATGAAATTCATTATACCTTATATTCTCTTCTTAACCAAACAATTAAGCCTGATGAAGTGGTATTATGGTTGGCTAAAGAGCAATTTCCAAATGGTAATGACGATATTCCGCCGGCGGTTTTAAATCTACAGAAAAACGGACTTACCATCAAATGGTGTGAGGATTTGCGCTCTTATAAAAAGCTTATTCCGAGCTTAAAAGAATTTCCCGATGATATTATTGTTATTGTTGATGATGACGTTTATTATCCGACAAATTGGCTGGAAAAACTTTATAAACAACACCTAAAACACCCAAAATGCGTTATTGGCCACAGATGCCATCAAATACGTCTGTTGCCCAACGGCTGGCCTAAGCCTTATAAGCAATGGAAAAAGAACGCTACTTTGGTGAGACCGTCTTATCGCAATTTTTTGACCGGATGCGGCGGGGTGTTATATCCTCCGCACAGTTTGTATAAAGATGTTTTGGATGTCGAAACATTTAGGCTATTGGCTCCTTATGCTGATGATATATGGTTTTGGGCTATGACGGTATTAAATAATGTCAAGATAAAAACTTTTTGGGGCAGAATGCGTAAAGTGTTATTAGTAAACCCAGAAAGAGAAATGCGTAACACTGAGCAACTAACGCTAACCCAGCTTAATATTGCTCAAGACGGAAACAACCGCCAGATGATTGCCGTAATTGATAAATACCCCAAACTTATTGATAAATTGAAAGAGGATTAAAATGACAAAAATTACTGTAACTTATGCGCCGGATAAAAATTTTGTTCCGCTGACTTTGGTATCTATGGCCTCGGTTCTAAAAAATGCCCGTAAAGGCGATGAAATTGAATTTGTCATTATGTATTCCGACCTTGAAGATAAATACTTGCAAACTTTTGATAATTTGCAGGCAATTAAAAATTACAGCTTGAAGTCGATTAAGGTTGATGAAAAAATTTTTGACGGATTTCCCTGCCCTAACTGGGTTACTATTGAGGCTTGGTTTAGATGTCTGTTGGCTGATTTACTGCCAGATGAAGACAAAGTGCTTTATTTGGACTGCGACACAATCGTTCAGGCATCGCTGAGCGAGTTGTTCAAACTTGATTTGGGCGATAATTTGGCCGGAGTTATTGAAGATGTGTCCGGCTCTAAAGAAAAAGCTCAAAATATTGCTTTGACAGACGGATTTTATTTTAATTCGGGAGTTATGCTGATTAATCTAAAAGCTTGGCGTAAGCAAGATTTCTTTACCAAACTGAAAAATATCGTGATGACTGACGCCAAAGTAAGCAACGATCAAGACGCGCTTAATAAAGCTTGCGACGGCTTCAAATATCGTCTATCCCCCAAATATGACTATATGCATGTTTGGTGGCGCAAAAACACCCCGGATTATGATGATAAATATATGGCCGAATTTATTAAGGCTCAAGAAAATCCCGTAATCGTGCATTTTACTGGCAAAAAGCCCAATCATCCGGCTTGCAAAAACAAATTTTTGCCGGAGTTTAGAGAATACGCCAAACTGGTTCCGGCTTATGAAACTTTGCAAAAAGAAATCGGTGTTAAAGAAGCCGGCAAAGGACGTGAAAAGCTTCCTTTTTATAAACGTATATTTTCAATTGAGATTTCTAGTGACAGAAAGCACAAATATATTAACATATTTGGCTTAACATTAAAAATTAAGATTTAAACATGGGTTTTGAATATACCGGTATTTTACAAATTTTTATCAAAAGTTTGCCTTTCTTGGTGTGTTTTTTGCTATAAATAGAATTTAATAGCGGACCAAAAGTTTTCGCAAATATTGTTTTTGCTATTCGTATATATTTTGGCGTTGTACAATCTTTAATCTTGTAACCCTGAGCCACTACTATATGCCATAAAAAACGCTCTATTACATGTGCTAAAGATACTTTATCACATTCAGAAATCGCAAAATCTTCTTGTTTTAAATTCAAAGCTAAAAGCGGTCGCATTAGCTCTGCTCTGGCTATAAACATTGTTTCGGTAACAAATGAAAAATTTTTCTTAGGTAATCCTAATCTATCAATCAACTCTAAACTTTATTAATAACTTGCCTTATCCCATTTTTCTGTTTTGACAATGATTTTATAGTTAGATGCCATTCCTAATTTATTATCCGTAGCAAAACTATCTATACACTTCTTTATTTTACCTTTGTTACTGATAAAATCAAATAAAAGATCTCTATGCCGATAACCTGATGTGTTAAAATAATTGATAGAAGAACCTATATGCATATTTCTCTTGGTGTGTAATTTAATGATGTATGAATAATCATTAAGATTTACCATTTGAAGAATTTTTACAAAAGGCCAAACATAAAACCCTCTATTCTCAACTACAACAATATGTGCATTGGGATTAGCTTGTTTTATTTTGGCTATAACACCCTGATTATATTCAACCATAGTAATATATAGATCGTAGCTATATGCAGACAGATTGTTAATGTAGGAAAACGCTTCTTCTAACTTATTTACATAATATAGATGTAAATGTACCAATACTGGTTTCATTGCTATTTATTCCGACAGAATTTCTTAATAGCTCTTATTTGAGGTCGTAAAGATTCACTCAGTTTTTTTAATTTACGATGAATTTTACCAAATGAAATCTTAGTTATTAGTTTGATAATAGCATAACGAATAATATATCTATTCTTATAAATTATTGAGTGAAGATATTTATTACTAATTTTGGTGTTCTTATAGATTATTTCTTCGTAAAACGGTAAAGTTCTGGCAACAGCCCACCATTTGTCAGCCATTGGTACAGATGGCGTGTTCCATGGTTTGGTCGCGGTCGTGTAATGCAGAATTTTGGGATTTTGTGCCGCGTCTGATAAATCTTTGAGTTTTTTTAGCTCGGGATGTTCATTTAGAATATGATACTGATAGTTATAACCAAAGTCTAGCGGTAAATACTTATCCCGCATAATAACATTTAAAATATCTTGATCTATAAATGGGAGGTTTTTCGTCTTCAAAATATGCATAAATTCTTTTTGGAATTTGTCTTTGTCTATCTCTTTTGTATTAAATAATATTACGCCTGAATTAAAGTATTTTTTATAATCAGAAATACCTAGTACTTCAATATCTTTAATCCTGTTACGAGATGGCATATATCTTACACAGTCATAGACACAACCACTCATATAGCCATTTAAATCTGTTTTAAATAAATCAACCAAAGAATCCATTACCAAAATATCACAGTCCAAATATAATACTTTATCATAACCTACCAATACTTCAGGAATAAACAAACGATAAAATGCAGCAACACTCCATATTCCTCTACTTATAAACAAAGTAGAATCAAAATTTTGTAATAAAGCTTTTACATCTATATATCTTAAAGAAAAATTGCTTTTTAACATCCTTGATAATTGTTCTTTTTGATAATCGGTTATACCATCATCAAAAACCAAAATATCATAATTATAATTGGAATCACTATTATCAATTATTGATTGTATTGATACTGCCATATATGCTAGGTAGTTTGCATCAGTTGAAAAAACTATACCAAGATTATTCTTGCTAAATGCTGGTTTTACAGATATTGACATGGATTTTACTACTCCTATAAATTGGGGATATTGTCATACATAATATGTTATTTTGTATAATAAAAATATTTTTTCTAATAAATGCAATTAAAAACATTGCGTGTTTGGAAGTTAAAGCCTTTGATTGTGTCAGAACAAACCACCCTCATCGGGTGGCCTTAGCTTTGGCATCTAATTTCGCTGCGGTTCGTTTACTCTCCCTTGCTCAAATAAGATGTTACAAAGATTTTGCAAAAAAACCAACCGGAGCAACGGTTGGTTTTTCTTGGCAATTGGTGGGCGCTGAGAGGTTCGAACTCCCGACCCTCTCGGTGTAAACGAGATGCTCTTCCAGCTGAGCTAAGCGCCCCTCGTTACTTTCTGAAAAGCTTTATACACGCTTAAAAAAAAATAATCAAGTACTTTTTTATAAAAAAATTGTTTTTTTATAGATATCCCCCAGTAAACTGGGGGTTCTATAACAGCTACAAACCTTACGGTTTGACCACGCTCGTTGGCGTGGAGCGGTGTTGTTCCAACACCTCGGCATTCAGCCCCGAGTAAACTCGGGGTTTTCTGTAAGGCAACTAATAAAGATAAAGGAGGCAAAAGCCTCCTTTTTTAATATTGTTGTATGAAACTACAACTGAGCGTAACGCGGCAGAGATTGCGACATCGTTTCTTGAATTAAAGAACTGGCTGCGGCAATCGTGCGTTTGGTTGCTTCTTCTTTCTCTTGTTGTTTTTTGAGTTTACGACGTTCCAAAGAAGCTTTTCTGCGTTTTTGTGAGTTCTCAATTTCTTGGGATATGAAATTCAAGATCTCGGTATCAAACTCATTATTGACAATGCTATCGTAAAAATCAGACAAGAAATTGAGCTTTTCTCGGTCGTTTAAGAGAAACAGAGAATATTTGATTATTTTCTTGCCGCCCAAACGCAAAGTAAAGATTGAGTTGGTTTCGGTATCAACAATCAACTTGTTCATACGGTTTTTAATGTTCCAAGAGTTGTTTTTGATATGTTTCATATTTTCATCAAGCATTTTTAAGATACGTTTTTTGCTACTATCAAGGGTTAATTTGCCTTCGTCTTGAGTGTTTTCAAGCTTTACGGCATTATATTTGTTCAAAAAGTTTTGCATTTTAATTTCCTTTCAAAAATGAATATTAGTTAAAAAAGAGCATAATAATTCTGTTTGACAAACAGGCTTTCCTGTCGGTCATTTAAGTTAAAACGGTTAAATTTCAGGGGTTAAATAAGGTTTAGGTTTTATAAACCGAAGTTAGTATGCAAAGCCTGCAGCTCTGACAATGTTTTCCATGCGTTTGGCTTCTTTTTTAAGACGGTAAGCTTTTACCAAAGAAGCTATGATATATGCTACAACAGTCATCGTTTTTCCTTTCGTAATTTTGTTAACCATGGGTATTGCTACCTGACAAGAACAGTATTGGCTCAAAATAAAA
>CALXUO010000015.1 GCA_944391695.1 uncultured Alphaproteobacteria bacterium | reverse complement strand
TTTGGATTGCTTCCAGAAGTAATGAGCACTATTTGGCAGGTTTTGTCAACAGGCTGCAGCAGGTGTATGATTTGCCGGTGCAGTTGCTGACAGGAAATGACGACAAGTTGTTTTATGTCGGTAACAGGGGACAGGCGGAGGCTTTGGCAAAAAAGTTTGACGGCCGGTGTTATTGGGGCGGCGAAAGCGCCTATGATACGCCGTCAATGGTCTGGGTTTGTGAGATTAACCGCGAACCGGCGTTGTCATTACAGGAAATGCTGCGGCATGTTGAACTTGCCATGCAGGAATAACAAAAAACGGTAAAGCCTCAAGCTTTGCCGTTTTTTGTTCGGTGATGAAAACCTTTGTCGGCTGCTACAAAACGGTTTATGCTGGTAATTTTGTCACGCAGCACTTTCAGGCTTTCGTCCGGGGTATAATTGGTGTTTGATTTACCGGGATAGAGTTCGTAATGTCTGCGGTATTGCGTGAGAGTGACGTTGGGCATAATAACGTTGGCTCCGGCCTGCAGCGCTTTGGTCTGGCCGTCGGAAGCCAGAGTTTCCATGGCGGTGGTGGCGGGAATATTAATGTCGGGTAATAAAAGCCTGGTTAGTGCCATAACTTTGAGCGATAGCTCTAAGGTGCCGCCGGCGGCGTTTTTTAGCGGAGTGTCAGGATGAGGAATGAAAGGGCCGATACCTATCATGTCGGCATCAATTTGTTTGAAGAATAAGATATCGTCGGCAAGGCTTTCAATCGTTTGGTCTGGCAGGCCAACCATTATGCCGGAGCCAACCTCTAAGCCTGAAGTGCGTAAGTCATCCAGGCATTGTTTGCGGGCTTGCCAGCTCATGCCAGGGTCAAGGCGATGGTAAAGGTCTTTGTCGGTGGTTTCAATGCGAAGCAGAAAACGATCGGCTCCGGCGGCCTTATATGCTTGATATTCGCTTAAATTTTTTTCACCGATACTTAAAGTTAGGGCAACATTAAGCGATTTGATGCTTGTTATAATCTCACACATTTTGTCTTGGTCAAAGTACATATCCTCGCCTGATTGCAGGACAATGGTCTTTAGGCCCATGTTAACGGCAGCATGTTGGGCAAGGGCAAAAATTTCGTCTTGAGATAAACGATAGCGGGTGAGATTGTGGTTATCGCGCCGCAGTCCGCAATAGCAACAATTGTTGCGACAGATGTTGGAAAACTCTATCAGTCCGCGCAAATGAATTTCATCACCGACATAGCGGTGGCGAATATCATCGGCTGCGGCAAACAAAAGATCAGAACAAGAGTTGTCTTTAAGCAAAAAAATCAGCTCATTACGGGTGAGGCAATGTGTGGCGGAAGCTTTGGCTATAAGCTCTTTGCAAGACATGGCGGTTTGCCTTATTGTTTGGGATAGTCTAAGATAAAGTCCACTTGAGCATTAATATAATTGAGAAGTTTTTTCTCGGCTTGTTTGGTGTAGCCTTTCCAGTCCATTAGACGACAAATAAATTCCTCGCGCGAGGCAAAAACAAAGAGTTGTGAAAACAGCGGAATAATATAAAAATAGCAATCGCGCAGGCGTATTTTGCCGCCGCTTGCCAAGTTTAGCAAAGTGGCCATGCGGGCGTGTACGGGGCGGATAAGCTCATCGTATAAAATGTTGAATTCATCAGACGGGCTTGAGTATTCGCTTAAAAAAACTTTTTTGACATCGTCGGATATCTCTTTGCTGCAAACCAAAGTTAAAAACAAAGACAACATTTCTTTCAAGAATTTGCGAGCTTCCGTGGCGTCTTTGGTTTGGATGACTTCTTGATAGCGACTGGTTAATTCGGCGGTAAATGTGTTGACTGTATCAACAATTTTTTTTAAGGCTGCGGTATAGATGCCCTTTTTGCCGCCAAAATAATAAAGAATGGAGGAGATATTGATATTGGCTTTGGCTGCAATATCTCTGGTTGAGGCGCCAGAAAAGCCGTTTTTGGCAAATTCTTCAAAAGCGCTTAGCAAAAGTTTGCTTTTTGAGTCGCTGGCCATGGTACTTATGTCCTTATTAAATATACATTTTTTGTTTGACGTGATTATGAGGCACATCATAAAAAAATACAACCATGTTTTATCCACTTTGGGAAATTTTTTTGAATATCTTGTAAAATCAATCGATTGAATTAATAAAAACTTATGGTTTGGGGGTATAACCTTTTTTTTTCTTTACATATGGGGGATTTTTAAGTTACAAATACTCTATCTTTTGAACTACGGAGAAATTTTCGTGAGAAATTTTATACGATTTTGTTTGCGTTTGATATTTACGCTGTTTAAGGTTAGATGCGATATTCAGTTTGATGCCAACAGGTTACCTACCAAGGCGGTTTATGTTTCAAATCATGTGTCTTTTCTAGATCCAATTATGCTGTTTGCATTTTTGCCGGGTAATCCGGTGTTTGCCTTAAACGGCCATCTTTACCGTAATAAATGGATAAGGATGTTGATGCAGACGGCAGATGTGATTCCGTTTAATCCGATTGAGCCGGGAGATTTGAAAGAATTAATTGCCAAAGTTGACAGCGGCAGATGTTGTGTGATTTTTGCCGAAGGGCGAATTACGCAAAGCGGCGGTTTGATGAAGATTTATGAGGCTCCGGGATTGGTGGCTGATAAATCTAGAGCGCCAATTGTGCCGGTGTGGATTGACGGACCGCAGTTTGGATATTTCTCGAAAACCAAGGGTAAATTGCCGCATCGTCCGTTGCCCAGAGTTAAGATTACGGTTAGAAAACCGGTTAAGTTTAGGTTAAAAGACGAGTTGCGCCGCCAGAGAGACCACATCAGCAACGAAGTATATATGATTATGCGCGAGATGTGTTTTGATGCGGTTAATAACGGTAATATTTCGCTTTTTGGGATGTTGATGAAGGCCGCAAAAGTTAACTCTAAGCAAGGTTGGTTTCATCGGCCGAAATTTTTTGAAGATATTGGGCGTGTACCGCAATCATATAGAGATATTGTCATTAAGTCTTTTGTGTTGGGGCGCTTTTTCAAAAAAATGACAAGACCGGGCGAGCATGTGGCGATTTTGTTACCTAATGCGTTGGCCAATGTTTGTACGCTCTTTGGGTTGTCGGCCTATGAAAGAATACCGGTTATGCTTAATTTCTCGGTTGGGGCGGCAAATATGGTTTCGATGTGTCGCACCGCACAGGTGAAAACGGTGATTACTTCGCATACGTTTATTCGTAATGCCAAGATGGAGAATGTAACCGATGAGTTGAAAGCGGCCGGATATAAAATCTTTTATTTGGAAGATTTGCGTAAATATATCACTCTGAAAGATAAGATAGAGGCATATATTCGCTATAAGGCAAAGAGGGTGCCGCATCCGGTGGGAGGAAATAAAAAAGCCATTATTTTGTTTACTTCCGGGTCGGAAGGAGCGCCGAAGGCTGTCGTTTTGAGCCATGCTAATATTATTTCCAATGTTGACCAGATGAGTTGTATTGAAACAATTACAACAGCTGATATCTTTCTTAATGCTTTGCCGATGTTCCATAGCTTTGGTTTAACAGTGGGAACTTTATTTCCAATATTTAAAGGAAGTAAGTTGTTTTTGTATCCCTCGCCGTTGCATTATCGTGTGATTGCTGAGTTGTCTTATGAGATTGGGGCTACGGTTTTGCTCGGAACTGATACGTTCTTCCGCGGATATGCCAAAATTGCGCACCCGATGGATTTTCATAATATCAGATTTATGTATGGCGGGGCTGAGGCTATTAAACCTGATACTCGCAATATGTGGGGCGAAAGATTGGGAATTAGTGTTAAGGAAGCATACGGTTCGACTGAGTGTTCGCCTGTTGTGACGGCCAATAACCGCATCTTTAACCGCTTTGGCTCAATCGGTAAATTGTTGCCCAAAATTCAGTATAAAATCGTGCCGGTTGACGGAATTGAAAAAGGCGGCGAGTTGTGGGTTAAGGGACCAAACGTTATGCTTGGTTATATTATGCCGAACAACCCCGGTGTGTTGGTGCCGTTGGAAGATGGATGGTATCATACCGGTGATGTGGTTGAGATTGATGAAATCGGTTTTGTTTATATCAGAGACAGAATTAAACGGTTTGCCAAAGTAGGCGGCGAGATGGTATCGTTGAATGCGGTGCATGAAACGGTAATAAAGGCTTTTGAAAAGGATGGTGCAGATTATTCTTACGGGGTGGTGGCCGTGCCGCATGAGAGCAAGGGCGAGCAAATTGTTTTGGTTACAAATAACAGAAAAGTTACCAACGATAAATTACACGCCTATATCAAGCAAAACGGGTTGCCGGAATTATATCTGCCGAGGGTTATTTTGTATCATGACAGTTTGCCGGTGTTTGCTACCGGAAAGGCCGATAACGTAACCTTGAAAAAACAGGTGATGGAAGAATTAAATATTGCGGCTTAAAAAAAGGCGGAAGAGCAAAGGAAACCCCGGTTTTGAGTTTGATTCAAAACCGGGGTTTTCTTATATTCTATAGCCTGCCAAGTACTCGGCCAGACGCCGGCTTTTGATTTGTCCGGAGCAGTTGAACTGCTCCGTTAGATCGCCCAGCAGGTTGGCGATCTTTTCGCACCGGCGGGAGATTCCGCACTCCACGAGTTCGTGGAGCGTGCTCTTATCCAGCCTGGAGTTGTGAACCTCCTTGGCTTTCTTAAGAGCCGCAAGATTCCTCTCGCGGTCGGACTCCTCCTTGCTGCTTAACAGAGCTGCAAGTCTCCAGGGTACGCCGGCGGCCTTGGCCAGCAAGGAGACCTTGCGGCCGTATTCCTTGCGGTCGGCGTCTTCCTGCCGGAGATCGACTTCGCGGTATTCAGCGTAGAAGTCGTCCTTCCGGGGGCCGGTGACCTGGTAGGAGGCGTCGTAGACCTTGTTTCCTACCGTTAAACGGTAGTAGTAGGTCTTATAGCCGGTACCTACCCACTGGCAGGTCTTCCGGAGATATTGGGCGCTGTCCCAGCGGCCAAGTTTCCGGAACAACCACTCCGTGAAAACCTCGTTTCCGAGGTTATTCTCTTTAATCCATTCCTCGTTGGTGAGGATGGTGGTTATGGCGTTGCATGAAGTTTCGTTTGCCATACTTTTCTTGTTTTTGCTTTAGCAGGATTGAGGACTGATAGATTCTCAGGTCTTTCATTCAGGGATTGATTTAATTTTAAGTCACAGTCTACTGTTCTTCAACCGTGGGGCAAAATAGCAACGTTGCCCGATAAATCAATATAAATTTCCGACAAGATATTTTTTCAATCCGGCGTCCTGCCGAAGTTGTTTCCGCGATGCTTGGTCATTGTACTTATGAATAATGACGGCGGGCGGAAACTATTTTAATAATAAATTAATTCTATAAGTACAATTTTAGTATACCACAGAATCGCGGGGGGGGGGCAAGAGGTTTTTGTTGCGTATTTTCAGTGAGTTATGTGAATAAACCCAAAAGTTTCTTGTAATTTTGAGGCGCGATTTTTTGCCATAAAAAGCGGAAAGCCCCTTATCCTCGGGAAGAATGCTTGCCCAAAGGCGGGGGACATGGTTCGTTTCTGTCATCCTGAGCGCAGCGAAGGATATCCCTTAGATTCTTCGGGACTTTCGTCCCTCAGAATGACAGAGAAAAAACACTTCTCAGGATGACCGGAGGAAAGCGCTCAGGATGACCATGTCCAAGTCATTCTTCGTCACTGTTGCTCCTCAGAATGACATTTTAAATGAATGTTCGGCAGAGTGACGGTTTTTGTTGCTCGGGGCGGCAGCGGACAGGCTTGTTGCAACAAAAAACCACGCGAGCGACGCGTGGTTTTTTGTGAAATAGAAGTTTCTGACTAGAAACCTTCGGTATCTAAGCGTTTGCGCAGCTGTTTGCGAGCGCGGCGAACGGCCTCAGCCTGACGGCGAGCCTTCTTTTCAGAGTTCTTTTCATGGCAGCGGCGCAATTTCATCTCACGGAAGATGCCTTCGCGCTGCATTTTCTTTTTCAAGACTTTCAAAGACTGTCCGACATCGTTGCCGATAACAGTAACCTGAACCACTTAAATCACCTCATTTCATCAATATCTAAAGGGTTAAACACATAAAGTTGTTTGGTTTGTAGCATTAATGATTGAAAAAAGCAAGTATTTTTTTGTGAAGATTTTAATTAAGATAATTTTAATGTTTATAGCTATATAACTATTTGTTTTTTATGGATATTTTAAAATAAATCCACAATAATTCAATCATTCGATTGATTTATATAATGTTGTATGTTATAGCTTGTCCGTTATTTAACCTTATAAGGACTTTTATATGAAAAAACTTATGACTTTGACGGCTTTGGGCGCTATTATAGCTGCTACCAATGCCAATGCTGCCGGTTTCCATTTGCGTGAGCAGTCGGCGGCTGCTTTGGGAAACGCTTTTGCCGGTGCTACCGCAGGAGCCGAAAATAACTCTTATGCTTATTTTAACGTCGCCGGTTTGACCAAACAAAAAGGTACTCAGGTTAATGTCGGCGGTACTTATATTATTCCGAGAGCCGAGGCTCACGATATTTATGCTGTGGATCCGTCAGGAAATAAAGGTGAGCGTAATCAGGATGTAAATAATATCGTGCATGCGGCGATTGCTCCAAGTGCAACAATTTCACACCAATTGAATGACGATGTATATTTGGGGCTGTCAATGAATGTGCCGTTTGGTATGATTACCAAATATGATGGTGCATGGGTGGGTTCTGATCATGGTGTTACATCAAAAGTTATTTCGGTTACGACAACACCGATGGTGGCTTATAAAGCAACTGATAAATTGAGCATCGGTGCCGGATTGCCAATCCAATATATTAAAGCAAGATTGAGCAATACCGTGGCAACAATGGATGGTTCAGCAACAATGGAAGGCGATGCGGTTGATGTGGGATATCAATTGGGTGCCATATATGAGTTTAATGAAAATACCCGTATCGGTGTTGGCTATCGCAGCGAGATTAATCACAAGTTAAAAGGCGATATTTCCTCTAATCTGTCGGGAGTTGCTCCTTTCTTGGATCAGGATATTTCAGCCAGACTTGATACTCCGGCAATGTTTTCGGTCGGTGCTTATCATCGTTTGAACGACAAATGGGAGGTTATGGCCGAGTATCAAAGAGTTTATTGGAACTCGTTTGATAGTTTGGATATTTACGGAAAAGATATGCCTGGAATGGGCGGATCATATTTGCTGAGCTCTACACGTGAGAACTGGCGTGATACCAATTTCTATGCAATCGGTGCCAGCTACCAGATGGATAATCAATGGAAATTGCGTCTTGGTTTTGCCTATGACGAGTCGGCAGTCAAGGCCGCTGACAGAACACCAAGAATTCCTGATTCCGACAGATATTGGTATTCTATCGGTTTGAGCTATGCTTATAGCGAGAAACTGACTTTTGATGCGGCATTTACCTATATCAAAGCTAAAGATGCGGTAGTTAATATTCCAACATCAATGACTAACGGTGCTGGGGGCGTGTACGCCGAATATGACAACTCGGTCAAATTGGTCGGTTTGTCGTTGAACTACAAGTTCTAAAAACACAAAGTCTCCTTTAGAAAGAGAAAAAGCGGGAAGCAAAACAATGCTTGCCGCTTTTTTTGTTGATTATTATGCAAAAAAATGTTACCATGACGAAAATTGACAAAAACGGAGCTGCCAAATGTCTGAAATAAGTGAAGACCCAAGATGCCAAAAGATAGAGCGTGAGCTGGATTATTACGCCGATAAAACCAGAGCGTGGCAAATAGAGCGCAGCAGATATGTAAAAAGGGGCGATGGTAATAAATTTAAGTATGCAAATTTTAATCCGTATCCGTATGATGATATTGTTGAGCGTAGAATGGTTAATCAAATAGATGAGTATCTTCTTTCATTTGGTGAAAAAGAAAGAGCCGAAGTTAATGGACATTTCTTATGGAAATATAAAGAATATTTTTCACAACCGTTTGCTAAACATGCGGTGAATTTGCTTGAAAAGCACATAACATCTTATCCGCTTTCTGATGCTAATAAGATTAAATTTTTGGAATATCTATTTAAGTATCAAGATGAAACAGGAAATGGAATATTGTTTCAATTTGATGATAGAGTTTTATATAAATTGGCTGATTTTGATCCTAATAATAATTTGGAAGCAACTAATCGATTATATAATAAAGCTTTGGGCTTTTTTGATACAAAAAAACGTAAGAGTGATGAAAAAATTAAACTTTTATACGGCATATCTAAAACGTTTATCAGAAATATAAAGAAAATATCGCCGGAGGCGGTGGTCAATTATGCTGAGATTTATTTTAATATGGCGGATAGAACCAACAAAAAACTAGATGCCGCAATATTGGAACGATTGGCGGTTAAAACGCCTAATGCACTTGAGCGGAAAGAAATATGCGGTGATGAAGAGGTGTTGGATAAGAAAGTTATTAAGGAAATTTTTGAGGCTTATACCAAGCATGTTAACAATCAGAAAGATTTTAATAATAATTTGGGAACTGAAATGGCCGGTTTGGCAAAAGGATTGTTCTCTCAGTACGGTTATACCCTCAAAGAGGCCAAAGATTTAATCAATATCTTATATCCTAAAGAAAAAGATGAAAAAGGGGCAATAATCAGAGATAATCAAAAAAGAAAATGTTTGCGCGCAATGGCTAATGATTTGGAGCAGATTGTTGAAAAAAATACATCTATGCAAAATAGCATTATTAAAGATATTGATAAGGAAAATCCCGATTTGTCTCGGGAGAGGATTATTGATTATGCCGAGAGAATGTTTGATTATGCCTCACAAAATCCACAAAATAACGTAAGAATCAATACATTGTATAATATGCTGACAAAGGATAAAAAAGTTGATAAAGAACTTTTGTTGGATGTGGTTGATGCTTATGGACAATCAGTAAGAGAAAACGAGATAGATCACGGAAAATTTAATTATAAACTATATAATAAAATGACTAAAATGCTTCAGGGTATTACGACAAAATATGATTATTCGCCTGAGGATATGAGCAAATTGCGCTGGCATATCGGAAAAGGCGCAAACGGGCATGAGGAATTTTTGAAAATGGGGCAAGCCGTTGAGTTTAATTGGGCGCAGGCAGATGATTGGCGCTATAAACTAGCGCCAAAAAACGTAATTCCGGCAATTATTCATAAAAAAGGCGGAAAAAGTCTATAACTTATCTCGCAAAAATTTGGCGGTATAACTTACTTCTGATTTGGCAACTTGCTCGGGTGTGCCTTGGGCAATAATTTGCCCCCCGCCATCGCCGCCCTCGGGACCTATATCGATGATATAATCCGCGGTTTTGATTACATCTAAATTATGCTCGATGACAATCAATGAATTGCCTTGCTCAACTAATGACTGCAAAATCGATAACAGCTTATTGATATCCTCAAAATGCAAACCGGTGGTCGGCTCGTCCAAAATATATAGGGTTTTGCCGGTGGCACGTTTGGACAGCTCTTTGGATAATTTGATACGCTGAGCCTCGCCGCCGGAGAGGGTGGTTGCAGGCTGACCAAGTTTTATATAGCCCAGGCCGACACGGCGCAGCAAATCAAGACGGCTTTTGATTGAGGGAATGTTCTCAAAAAACTTAAAAGCATCGTCAACCGTCATATCCAAAACATCGGCAATGGATTTGTCTTTGTATTTTACCTCCAGAGTTTCGCGGTTGAAACGCTTGCCTTTGCAGACATCGCATTCAACATAGACATCGGGCAAAAAGTGCATCTCGATTTTGGTTACGCCGTCGCCTTTGCAGGCCTCGCAACGACCGCCGGCGACATTGAACGAAAAGCGTCCGGCATTGTAGCCTCGGGCCTTGGCCTCGGGCAGAGCGGCATACCAATCCCTAATATAGGTAAACAACCCGGTATAGGTGGCCGGATTGGAGCGCGGAGTGCGCCCGATGGGGGATTGGTCGATGTTGATAATCTTGTCAATATTTTCAGCACCAATTAGCTTGTCATAAATTCCGGCCGGTTCGCGCGAGCCGTTAATCTCTTTCTCAAGGGCTTTGCACAAAGTCTCTAAAATTAGTGATGATTTGCCGCCGCCCGAGACTCCGGTTACGCAAGTAAACGTGCCTAAAGGAATTTTGACATCGACATTTTTTAAGTTGTTGGTGCGGACACCTTTGAGTCCTACAAATTTGCCGTTGCCTTTGCGGCGTTTGGGCGGTACGGCAATTTTTTTGATGCCGTTTAGGTATTGGGCGGTGAGGCTGTCGGATTTTAAGATATCTTTGATGCTTCCTTGTGCTATGATTTTGCCGCCAAGGCTGCCGGCCTGGGGACCGATATCAATAATAAAATCAGCCGAGCGAATGGCATCTTCATCATGCTCGACAACAATCACGCTGTTGCCGATATCGCGCAGGCGCTCCAATGTTTCGATTAGTCGGGCGTTGTCTCTTTGGTGTAGGCCGATTGAGGGCTCATCTAAGACATATAAAACTCCGGTTAGGCCGGTGCCGATTTGGCTGGCAAGTCTGATACGCTGAGCTTCGCCGCCGGAAAGAGAGCCCGATTGCCTAGAAAGAGTTAAGTACTCAAGTCCGACGTTGTTTAGGAAACTTAGTCTTTCGCAAATTTCTTTGATGATTTTAGCCGCGATTTCTTGTTTTTGCGGGCTTAGGTTGGGTTTGATACCGTTAAACCAAAGGAGAGCATCTTTGATTGACATATCAGATGCCTCCATAATATCCAACCCGCCGATTTTGACCGCTAAAGCCTCCGGTTTGAGGCGCTTGCCGTGGCAAGCCTCGCAAGGAGCGGCTGATTGATAGCGCGAAAGCTCCTCGCGGGCGGCGGCAGAATCGGTTTCTAAAAACCTTCTTTCCATGTTGGGAATTACGCCTTCAAATGGTTTGTTACTGACAAAACGGCTGAAATATAGTGGAATAGGCTCATCGCCGGAACCATATAAAATTATGTTGCGGGCGTCCTCTGGCAAATCTTTCCAAGGGGTTTTGAGCGAGATGTGTAAGTAATCTGCCAATGATGCAAGAGTTTGCTCATAAAAAGAAGTGCGGAAACCATGCCAGGGGGCAATGGCTCCTTGCGAAAGCGACAGATTGGGGTTGGGAATAATCAAAAGCGGGTCCATATATAATCTGGCGCCAATGCCGTCGCAATGCGGACAAGCACCATAAGGATTGTTGAAAGAAAAGAGCCTCGGCTCTATCTCCTCGATGGTGAAACCTGAAACTGGACAGGCAAAGCGCGAAGAAAAAGTTGTCCTCTCATTGGTTGATGTGTTTTCAACAAAAGCCAAACCATCGCTTAATTTGATTGCGGTTTCAAAAGACTGGCTCAGGCGCTCTTCAATACCTTCTTTGACTACAATTCGGTCGATAACTACCTCAATATCGTGTTTTTGGTTTTTGTTGAGCTCGGGAGTTTCTTCCAGGTCATATATTTCTCCGTCAATCTTAACCCGTTGGTAGCCTTGTTTTTGTAAATTTTCGAGTTCTTTTTTGTATTCGCCTTTTTTGCCGCGGGCAATGGGAGATAAAATCATGACGCGGCTGCCTTCGGGAAGCTCCAAAGTCCTATCGACCATTTGGGAAATAGTCTGACTTTCTATCGGAAGCCCGGTAGCCGGAGAATAGGGTGTGCCAACACGCGCCCACAACAGGCGCATATAGTCATAAATCTCGGTTACGGTGCCAACGGTGGAACGTGGGTTGTGCGAGGTGGTCTTTTGCTCGATTGAAATGGCTGGAGACAGGCCCTCTATTGAGTCAACATCGGGTTTCTTCATCAAATCCAAAAATTGGCGCGCATAAGATGACAAACTCTCAACATAGCGGCGCTGTCCTTCGGCATAGATGGTATCAAAAGCCAAAGATGATTTGCCCGAGCCTGATAGGCCGGTAATTACCGTTAATTTGTTCTTCGGAATATTGACATTAATATTTTTTAAGTTGTGTTCTCTGGCACCTTTTATTTCTATAAAATCAGTACTCATTTTGTTTTCCCCCACTGAGGAGATAATATAAGAGTATTAAATAAGAATAGCAATAAAAATATTGACAACAAATATTTGTTATGTAATTCTTAAAAACGAAAGGTTTTTTATATGAGTTTGAACAGATTGGTAAATGAGATAATTGTTGTTTGTGCTCGCCGAGGTTATGCGCGACGATGAGGTTATTTTTTTGTTTTAATCGGTTAGTCGTTGCGAGATTTGAAATGTGAAATTTTCAAATCTTTTTTTGTTTTTGAGAAAGGGGAAAAATTATGAGCGAGCAGTTAGAAGTTAAAAATTTAAATATTGAACATTTGTCCGGTGTTATGGAATTACAAAATAAAATTATTGCCAATTTACAAGAAGATGAAAAACATTTTATCTTGAAAAGAAGCGCTGCGGAGTTTCTTAAAGCTTTGGATGGTGAGAATGTTTATATGTTGGGAATATTTGACGGTGATAAATTGGTGGCGCAGAGTATGTTTGAATTTCCTGAAAATGTTGGAAAAAGAGAGTTGGCGGAGTTTGCGCCAGAGATTGATTGTGATGATTTGGTAATTTATAAAGCAACCTTGGTTGATCCTTCTTATCGCGGAAGAGGATTAATGCAAGAGCTGCTTAGATTAAGAGAGCAAAAAGCTAAAATTGAGGGTAAAAAAACAGCAATAAGTCAGATTGCGATTGATAATCCGGCCAGTTGGATTAATGCAATCAAAAGCGGAATGTCCATTCGGAAAGTTGACAAAGATCCGTTTGACGGAGCAAAAGTTTTGTATATGCAAAAAGATTTTTATAAACCTTTGGCAATCAGTAAAACAAAAAATTGTTTTTCGATGTATATCGGTAAAAATATTCATAAAGAAATTCCAGCTTTGTTTAATAAAATGCATTATTTGGCAGAAGCCGGATATTGCGGAATAGAGTTTGTCGGAAAAGAAAATAAAATAGTTTGGGCAAAACCTGAAGAACTAAGGATTGTAACTTTGCAAAGACAATTTGCTAAGATGCCTAATTATTTTGCAAGTGGCCAAGGTAAAACCATTCATCGTTGACTTTGGCATCAGCCTTGGGAAGCAGCATATAACTGTCTTGGGGACAAATAATGGAAGTACCATCTTGATAGATGGCTATGGTTTGGCCTTGTTTTATTTTATCAAGATTGTGAAATTCTTGGCTTAGGCGTCCGCTTTGGGTTTTGATGTAGAGCTTGTCCATGATAATATTGTATTGTTTGACGGGCAAAGAAGGATAGCCTTCAAGAATGCCAAGAGAAAGCAAGGTGTTCATAATAACATGGTAGGCGGTTTGTATGGATAGAGGATCGAGATTGTAGCCGCACTCTACCGTAAGGCAGGTCTTGCCGTAGGTGTGAGCACAGTTGCCGGTAGAAAAATCCTGAATTGTATTATGGTCAGCATAAATTTGCGGCCAGCCTTTGATGATGTATTTTATATTTTGAGCCGCGGCGATTTGGTCGGCTAATTTGTCAGGATAATCGCTGAAAATAAAAGGCTCTGCCGCCGGAGCCGATGTCGAGTGTAAATCAATTATGATGTCAGCAGAGGAGATATGCTCCACTAGCTCAACGGCAAGGTGTTGTTCATAGGTTTGAGGCAAGGCATAAGGGCGGATAATGCGGTTTAAGTTTTCATCAATTTGGCGGATGTTGCGCTCAAAAGCCAAAGGATTACATATAGGAATAAAACTTACGCTTCCTTGAAGCGGAAAAATAGAATGAGAAGCAAATTTTTCGACAACCTTAAAAATTGCTTGACTGCCGCATGGTTCGTTGCCGTGAATTGCTCCGAGAAAGAGGACTTGATAGCCGTTGATGTCGGAATTGAAGGTGTATTTTTTTAGCATGGAGCGCCCTTGTCTTATTCTATTTAAAATGAATCTTACGAATTTGTTGCGAGGAGTCAAATATTATTTGAAAAAAAAGTTGCAAAAATAAGATTATTTTATTAATATTTCGAAAGTTTTAATTTGAGATAAATGATTATGAAGATAACGCTTAAAGCAGTTTTTTGTTTGTTGATGTTATGGGCAATTGAAGCTCAGGCCGTTAATGTGGCCGTGGTTGCGCCTAAAGTCGGGTATTTGGCCAAATTTGGCAATGAGTTGATTGAAGGGGTGCAAATTGCGGTTGATAATATTAATCAAAACGGCGGTATTAACGGAGAAAAAATTAACCTTATAATGGTTGATGATAGATGTGAGGATTCTTTTGCCGTTTCGGCGGCGCAGATGATGGCGGTTAATTCGTCCAAAGAAGATAAGGTTAGTTTGGTTATCGGACCTTATTGTAATAATATGTTCGATCAGGTTGCTTACATTTATGCGCAAGGAAAAATTATAAGAGTTGTTCCGACACCGCTTGATACTCAACAATATGCGTTGGATGAAAAAGGATTGTTTAAAATCGGCGGTTTGATGAGCGATGAGGCCATAGCTTTTTATAATTTTTATAAACGCAAGTTTGCCAGTAAAAATGTGGCTGTCGTTTATGACAGCAAGATCTCTTCAACCAGTGAAACAGCACTTAGAATTCAGGCATCGTTTCAGGATAATAATTTATCAAATCGCATAACTTTATATGATTTTGCTAATTATAATGATGATTATGAACAAATGGCCAAAGAAATATTGTTGAATAATCAAATAGCGGTGGTGTTAGGTAATGCAAAGTCAACGGCTAAATTAGTACAGCGTTTGCAGGAGCAAAAAGCCGAAACGGTTGTTTTTGTCGATGAGTATTTGGCTAGTGCATATTTCTTCAGGGAAATGGGAAATTTTGCTGAGGGTATTTACGTGATGCGGCGCGAAACTCTTAAAGATAGCCCTTCTTTTACCGAGGAGTTGGTCGCATTGAGGTTGCAGGGCAAAGAACCTAAGGGACTTGGAGTGTATGGATATGCTGCGATGAAGCTGTGGCGACAATTGGCGGAAAAAGCAAAATCAACTGATTTTGACAAGATTGATGCATTGAAAAATGGAGATGAATTTATACTTCCTTGGGGAAAGGTGGAGTTTGTTAAAGGAAACGCTAAAGAAAACAGCGGATATAATATATACCAGATACAAAACGGAGAATATACACAGGTTGATTGATTTTTGTTTTGCAAAAGACAAATATATGAATATAATTTGGGACAGTTTTAATCTTTTTGTGAAATGTTAGGATAAAAAAATGGCTGGAAGCATTAATAAAGTTATTTTGGTTGGAAATTTGGGTGCTGATCCTAAAGTCAGCAATACTGCAAACGGCGCTAAGGTCGTTAATTTTAATTTGGCGACTTCTGATTCTTGGAAAGACAGAGCCAGCGGCGAACGCAAAGAAAAAACCGAGTGGCACAGGGTGGTGATTTTTAATCCGGCTTTGGCCGATGTGGCAGAAAAATATTTGCATAAAGGCTCTAAGGTATATTTGGAAGGGCAATTACAAACCAGACGTTGGGAAGATAGCAACGCTCAGGAGCGTTATACAACCGAAGTGGTATTGCAGAATTTTAACGGCAATTTGGTGCTCTTGGATGCTAAAGGCGATGGGGTTCCGGCTGGTGGTAATGATGTTTTTGCTTCAACCGATTCAGGCTGGGATTCTTCGGCTTCGGCAGCGACTGCGGCTCCGGCTGGGCTGGATGATGATATTCCGTTCTAGGTTTTTATTGCAAATAGAAAAAATCCCCTCGGCTGAGGGGATTTTTTTTGGGTGTTTTAAAATTTGGCACGATGTTTGCATATACTTTGGCAACAAATGAAAAATTATCCGAACTGTCAGGGAAACAGTTGTTAATTTAGGGGAATGATTTTATGGATAATACATCGTATATAGCATTGTCGCGCCAGATGGCTTTGTGGAAGCAGATGAACATTGTTTCCAACAATATGGCCAATATGAATACGGCCGGATATAAACAGGATAATGCCGTTTTTACATCTTATATCAATCAGACGCCAGAGGCCTTAGGGATTGGGGCAGCGCCGTTGTTTTTTACTCAGGATTTTGGTCAGTTTCAGGATTTTGCCGAAGGGACTTTTAAGAGTACCGGCAATACTTTTGATCTGGCAATCAAAGGAGATGGTTTTTTCTGTATTGAAACCAAAGATGGCGAGAAATATACCCGTAAGGGACAATTTACCTTAAATGAAGACGGGGCTTTGACCACAACAGACGGTGATTATGTGTTAAGCGAAAATAACATGCCGTTGTTTTTTGCTCCGGGTGAAACCGAGATTACAATATCGGAAAGCGGCGACGTTATGACCGAGAACGGTTTAATCGGGCGGATTAAGGTGGCAAAATTTGCCGATAATCAAAAATTGCTTAAAGCCTCGGGGGTTTTGTTTGATAATGTGGAGGGGAATGCCGTTATATTGGGTACGGATACGGTAAGAATTGCTCAAGGAATGGTGGAGCAGTCCAATGTCAACTCTATTACCGAGATGACAAATTTGGTCAAAATCCAACGCAGTTATGATTATGTGCAGCAAATGATTGATGAGGAGCATGATCGTTTGTCAAATACAATTTCAACTTTTGCAGAATTAGCTTAATTTTTTTGAGGGAATAAACAGATGAGATCTTTACAAATAGGCGCAACCGGAATGCTGGCTCAACAAACCAATGTTGATACCATTGCCAACAACATTGCTAATATGAACACGACGGCTTATACCAAAAGAAGAGCCGAGTTTAGTGATTTGTTGTATCAAAATATCGTGCGTCCGGGGTCGGCGTCAACCGCCGATAACACGATTGTTCCGGCCGGTATTCAAATGGGGCTTGGTGTCAGAACCTCGGCAATTTACAGAATTACGGAGGGAGGGTCTTTGACCTCGACCGGAAATGACTTGGATTTGGCGATTAGAGGCAGAGGATATTTTACGATTGAACTGCCAGAGGGCAAAGGAACGGCTTATACCAGAGACGGTGCTTTTCAACGCAACGGCGATGGAACGATAGTTACCCATGACGGTTATGTGGTTCAGCCGGAGATTACAATTCCTGAGGATGCAACAGAGGTTTATGTTAACAGCTCGGGTGAGGTTTGGATTAAACAAGACGGTGAAACCGATGAGGTTAATGTTGGACAACTGGAACTTGCTACTTTTGTAAATGAGGCAGGTTTGGAAGCCCTGGGTGATAATCTGTTTCTGGAAACAGAAGCCTCAGGTGCGCCGGTGGTGGATAATCCGGATGCCGAGGGATTTGGCTCTATTTTGCAGGGATATCTTAATACATCAAACGTTAATCCGGTAACCGAAATTACCGAACTGGTTTCGGCACAAAGAGCTTATGAGATGAACTCTAAGATTATAACTACTGCCGATTCAATGCTAAATACCATTAACCAGATGAAATAGGCGCTTTTGAGATGAAATTTTGGCTGATTGTTTTTGCTTTTGTTTTGACGATTGTTCCGGCGTGGGCAAAGGAATTGCTTATTATCGGGATTGATGAGATGTCTGAAGCCGTTGCCAAAGAATTTGTCGAGCAAGGAATGGGCGAAAATATTGAACTGGAATTTTTTGGCGGGCAGACGGCTTTTTCGTTTGAAAATGCTAATGAGGCAAAAATCATGGTAACAGATCTTAATATTAGCGAAGATCAAAACAAATTTACGGCAACAGCGGAAGTATTTGTTGATGGCAAGTCAGTCGCCGAAACCAAGCTGTTTGGACGGTATTTTGAAATAGTTGAAGTTTGGTTGCCGGTAAAAGATATTGCCAAAGATGAAATTATTAAAAGCGAGGATTTGGTCAATGCTAAGATGCGAGCTAATCGTTTGCGCGATGACAGTATTACCGATTTGAACGATTTGCTTGGCAAACAAGCGCTCAGAACCATTAGAGCAGATAAACCAATTGTAAAAAAAGATATCAGAGAAAAGGTTTTGATAAAAAAAGGAGATGAGGTTACGGCAATTTATACCTATAAGGGATTGCAGATTACCTCTAAAATGGAGGCCTTGGAAGACGGGGCAGAAGGGCAGAGAATTAAGCTGTTGAACACCAAAAGCCATAAAGAAATTAGTGGCAAAGTGTTAGATAATAAAACGGTTGAAATTGCAGCCGAATAGTTGGGGAGCTATGAAGATGAATTTGGTAACTAGAAATATTATAAAAGGAACGGCCGTGTTGATGATGGCGACATCATTGTCTGGGTGCGGAATGTGGTCTAAACTAACCAGAGTGGGGCAGGAACCTCCGCTTTCGCCGATTACCAATCCGGTTGAGGCAAAAGGATATGAGCCGGTATCAATGCCAATGCCTGAGAAAAAAGAGCAAAAACAGGCGGCAAATTCTTTGTGGCATCAAGGTGCGGATGGGTTCTTTAAGGATCAGAGAGCGGCTAAGATAGGTGATATTATCACGGTTAAAATATCGGCCAAAGATAACGCTTTGATGGAAAACGAAATGGAGCAGAATCGTGATGACAATACGGATTCTCTTGGCGTGTCGTCGTTGTTTGGTTATGAGCAGTATGCGACCAAAGTATTTCCGGGGTCGGTTAATACCAACGATTTGGTAAACATTACATCTAATCGCGAAATTTCGGGCGATGGCAAGATTGACAGGAAAGAAAGTATTGATGTTACCATGGCGGCTGTGGTTACCCAGGTTTTGCCCAACGGCAATTTAGTGATTGAGGGAACTCAAGAAATAAGGGTTAGCTATGAGGTTAGGCAGCTTATGATGCGCGGAATTATAAGGCGGGCCGATATATCATCGGACAACACTATAGAATCAAGCAAAATTGCCGAATTGAGAGTTTCTTATGGTGGCGAGGGTGTTATTTCTGACGTACAGCAGCCGAGATACGGACGTCAGATTTTAGATATTGTGGCACCGTTCTAAGTAAAAAAGTTTCCCCTATTATTATGTGCTAAATTTTTTAAGAAAAAATCTCCCCAATTTTTTCTTAAAAGTAACGTAACCGAGAGTATTTGCGGTTAGGTTGGACTTGAAGAAGAAAGGGCTTAGATATAAAAAAGCAGTTTTTATATTCCCCAACGGCTTTTTGAATAAGCCCTTTCTGCCTTTAAGTTAAAAAAAGAGTTTAGAAAGTTTGGATTATAACCTGATTAATAAACGGAAAATAAAATGTTGGATGAAATTAAAGAGCAAATTGACGGGGCCAGCGAAGAGGCTGAGCTGTTGAGTGAGTATGCTAACTCTTTGGAGAATGCAGCGAGGTCGCATAGCGATAACTATAAATTGTTGGTGTTGGATGAGAATTTGAAAATGTGGGTGGCAATTGAGGCATCCATGAAAAATCCTAAAAATCTGATGCCAAAGGAAATTAAAGAAAATTTGACCAAACTATCAAAATATGTTGAGCAGATCACTATCTCTCAGGGTGTTAATATGACCGATAGCTACTATAGATCTTTGGCGGAAATTAATCGTCAAATTTCTCAAGGGTTGATGGAATCGGTTAATACCAATCTGGCGCAGCAGGAGGCTTACTTTTTGGCAAGATGCGGATTGGATTTGTCTGAAGCTTGCAAGGCTAAAGACAAGGAATGGATGGTGGTGGCTTTGGATAATAATCAACGCTTGTGGGTGATGATTAAGACCTTGATGAGCTCAAATAAAACTAAGTTGCCAGAGGAAACTAAGGAAAACCTGATTAAGCTGGCGGATTATGTGGCATCAAACACTATAAAACTGGGTAAAAATCTTGATGAAATGGATCAGAAAATTTTGGATACGCTGATTAATATCAATCGCCAAATTTCTGAGGGGCTTTTGGGGCATCAATAGAAACAGGAATAAACTAGAAGCTCCGTTGATGTGTATAACGGAGCTTTTTTTGTATAAGTTGTTGAAGTTGGTTGTAACTTGAGAGCAAAGATATTATAAATTTAGAAGATTTAATTGCATTAAGACAGAGAAAAAGATGATTTTTTCTAAATTTGAACGGATGGTGGCCGGTCGTTATTTAAGGGCCAAACGCAAAGAAGGGTTTATCTCGGTTATTACCGGATTTGCCTTTACGGGGATTGCACTCGGGGTGGCAACTTTGATTATTGTTATGAGTGTGATGAACGGTTTTAGGCACGAGTTGTTGGGAAGAATCTTGGGGATTAACGGCCATATCGGGATTATGGCACCAACAAGTTATCCGTTTAATAATTATGAGGAAGCAATTAAAGACATAAGCGAGATAGAGCATATTACTTTGGCGGTGCCGTTGATTGAAAACCAGCTGTTGATTACGGCCGGTAAATCGGCTGAAGGCGCAATGGTCAGAGGAATTGCCAGAGATGATATGCTCAAAAAGGAAGCATTGGCCAAGGCGGTTGAAAAAGTGGATATGGACTATTTTGAGGGCGATAAGGTCATTGTTGGAATACGCTTGGCGCGCAAAATGGGTATAGTAGAGGGAGACAAAATTACTTTGTTGTCGCCCAACGGTAAGGTTACAGCTTTTGGAACGGTGCCGAGAATGAAGTCTTATCAGGTTATAGGCTTGTTTGATTCGGGCATGTATGAATATGATGCCAATTTTGTGTTTATGCCGCTTGAGACGGCGCAGGTTTATTTTGGGCTTAGCAAAGCGGTTACCAATATTGATATCACGCTTGATGATGACAAGTATTTGTCTTTGGTGAGAGAGGCTTTGGAGCAAAGTTTGGGCGGTGGTGCTTATATCTATGATTGGAAGCAGAGCAATGCGGCATTTTTTAATGCTATTGAGGTTGAGCGCAATGTGATGTTTATTATTCTGACTTTGATTATTTTGGTGGCGGCATTTAACATCATTACCGGACTGATTATGTTGGTGAAAGACAAGGGCAGAGATGTGGCGGTGCTTAGGACAATGGGAGCCACCAAGGGTATGATTATGCGGATATTTTTTATTGACGGAGCGTTTATCGGCATTGTCGGGACGGCGTTGGGCTTGGTATTGGGGTTGTTGTTTTGCGACAATATTGAAGAAATTCGCCAAGGTCTACAGACGTTGCTTGGCAGAGATTTGTTCTCGGCGGAGATTTATTTCTTGTCTAAACTGCCGGCCAAAGTTGATATGGGCGAGGTGATAAGCGTGGTGTCAATCTCGTTGTTGTTGTCATTTGCGGCGACGCTTTATCCGTCGTGGCGGGCGGCCAAATTTGATCCGGTGGAGGCGTTGCGTTATGAATAAGAAAGCTCCGGTATTGGAATTAAAAAATGTTTATCGCTCGTTTAAGCAAGGGTCGCAGACATTGCAGGTGTTGCGCGAGGTTAATCTGGAATTGGAAAAAGGCGAAGTGGTGGCTTTGATCGGGCCGTCGGGTTCGGGAAAATCTACTCTGTTGCAACTGGCCGGATTGCTTGAAAAACCCAGCAAAGGCGATATTTATTTGGATGGGCAAAATTGCTCTAGGCTGAGTGATGGGGTGAGAACATCATTGAGGCGTGATTATTTGGGGTTTGTGTATCAATATCATAATTTGTTGGCAGATTTTGACGCGTTGGAAAATGTGATGCTGCCGCAGCTTATTGCCGGCGTCGGATATAAAGAGGCGGCGGATAAGGCTAAGTGGCTGTTGAAAAAAATGGGGTTGGAGAAAAGAATTAAACATCGTCCGGCAGAACTTTCGGGCGGTGAGCAGCAGAGGGTGGCAATTGCCAGGGCTTTGGCTAATGCGCCAAAGCTGTTGTTGGCAGATGAACCAACCGGTAATTTGGACCCGAAAACTTCGGAGGTGGTGTTTGCCGAGCTTTTGAATATTGTGAAAGAAACCGGATTGAGCGCATTGGTGGCAACACATAATTTTGAATTGGCCGACCGGATGGACAGAAAAGTTAAACTTGAAGGTGGAAAGCTTGTTGATATGCGAGCGAAAAATTTTGTAAGTGAGAAGAACTTTTATTAAGGAGGAAAAAATGAGTTGTTATTGGAAACAAAGTTTGTGGATTGGCGGAATATATTGGATTATTTCGCAAGTGTTTACAATGTCGGGAAGTCTTATCGGCAGCACGATTGATGCCGGAATTTCGTTGTTGTTGGTATTATTTTTGATACCGATGAACTGGCTTAAGCCGATAAAAAGGATTGAGGCGGTGATTAAAAATTCACCTATTATTTCAACCTTGTTGGTATCGGTTGGTTGGGTGCCTTATGTGGTTGGAATTGTCTATGTTGTCAGTGTGGCGGCATCGGTTATGATTATGGCCTCAGGTGAGGGGTATGAATATAGGTTGTTTAATTTGTTTCAAATTGTGATTTGGACAACTAATTTGCGTCAATTGATTATGGTCTTGACGGTTCTGACGGCTATTTTAATGATTTTTGTGGGGAAGAGAACAATTGCCGGAAGATTGGACAAGCATTTTAAGCTGATTGAAAATGAGGCTGCAGCGGTAACAGTTAACTCTGCGGTTGAGAAAACAGAAGTTGCTGAGGTTGAGAAGAAGGTTGAGGCAGCCAAGCCGGAAGTTAAAAAAGCGGCTAAGGCAAATGTTAAAAAGACAACCTCTAAGCCCAAGGCCAAAAAGGCAGAGGTAAAAAAAGAAGTTAAACCTGCGGCGGAAAAAACTGTTGCAGGCAAGAAAACAGTAAAAAAAGTTTCTAAGCCCAAAGCTAAGGCAAAGTCTGTGACAGCAAAAAAAGCCTAAAGCAGAGTAGGTGAGAGGTTAATAGATATCCCCCAGTAAACTGGGGGTTCTATAACAGCTACAAACCTTACGGTTTGACCACGCTCGTTGGCGTGGAGCGGTGTTGTTCCAACACCTTGGCATTCAGCCCCGAGTAAACTCGGGGT
>CALXUO010000014.1 GCA_944391695.1 uncultured Alphaproteobacteria bacterium | reverse complement strand
ACCCCGAGTTTACTCGGGGCTGAATGCCAAGGTGTTGGAACAACACCGCTCCACGCCAACGAGCGTGGTCAAACCGTAAGGTTTGTAGCTGTTATAGAACCCCCAGTTTACTGGGGGATATCTATTATTTGTAGGTGGGAATTTTATTTTGGGCTTTGGTGTTATACATCTCGGTAAAAAGATTATGCGCCGCTTTGACAAACAAGGAAACTTCGCGGTAGCCATGTTTCATAATTTGGTTTTGCAGGGTATAAAAAAGTATGGATATTTCTTTGGCTTCGGTGGGGCTTGGTTGATGTTTGGTAATATGTGATTGCATTGGTTTTAAGTCCTTTGGTGTTTGTTGATATTATGGGAGGTATTTTATCCAAAAATCTTGAAGCACGGAAGAGGCCTAAAATACATAACCGATACGCCTCAATAAATATAACCGTTAAAAAGTTGTTTTCGGTATTAAATAATCATTAATTCTTGTGTGATACTCTAATTGATAATTGATGTTTTTAGAGATAAAAAATGACTGATAACAATATAAAAAAATTACCTTTGAAATCTATTTTACGCGAAGCCTGGGTTAATTGTATGGCTAATAGGCAGATGAATTTGCTTTTTGCCGTAATAGCATATGTGATGGGGGCTTTGGCTTTGGCAAGCTGGAAGAGTTTGTTGTTTTGGCCGGTGTTGGTGTTGATTTATGTTTTGTGGGGAGCTTGCTTTAGATATTATTTGGGAAGAAAGCCTTTTTTTGAGCCGCGGGCGTTGTTTAACTCGTTGGTGCCGTCAACCAAAATTGTGATGCTGTCGGTTGTGGTGGTCAGTGTTTTGGTGTTGTTGCCGATGGCGCCGTTGTTTATGAATGTTTCGCCGGAGTTTAATGCCGCTTATGCGCAGTTTTTACAAGGTAATTTTGAGCAAAATAAGTTGTTGTTTTTGATAACCGATATAGTGTTTTTATTGATATCGCCGATAATGGTCTATCGCCCCTTTTTGGCATGGATTTCGGCTTTGGTCGGACGCTCGGGTTCTTTGAGATTTGCTTGGAGCAAAACCAAAGGAAATTATGGGGAGTTTTTGTTGTTGGCCGTTTTGACAAATTTTAGTATCGTTTTGGGGCGTTGCTTGGTGTGGTCATTGGGCGGAAATGATTATCTGACCTTGGTGTTGGCGGCGCCGTTGGTGGTTTATTTTAATGTGGTTTCTATCAAGGCATATGAATTTTTCTTCTTGGATATTGAAGAGCAAAAGGCATAAAAAAAGCCGCTTTTCCAAACTTGGGAAAAGGGGCTTTGAGATAGTATTGCATCTAGCAGTACTTGACAATGAAATCATAATAGATTGAATTGTCAAGCGAACGAATGTCCGGACTGCGATGCGGGCGCAATCTGCTCCAGTCGTGTTTCCTGCCGGTACGATGTGTCTCTTTGAAGTCCTCTGGCACAAAACCTTTGTCATAGGTAGTCTTCTCGTATGCGTGATTACTCGCATTCCAGGTGTATCTCTCTATCTGAAAACTGTCGGCGACAGTTTTGCGAATAAAGAAATCATATTCGTCAAGAGAAAACATTTCAAAGGGCTGTTCGCATTCCATCAAGAACAGGACTTCATTGCTGCGGGCTTTCCAAACAATGGCGTATTTGCCGATTTGGTAACAAGTGCAGTCAAGGGTGTGGAACTTTCTGGAAATGGGCTTTTTGAGCCAAGTATATTCATCCTTTTTTACGGCACAAACATACTGACAGTCTACAGGAGCAATCTGAAGTTCCTTGAATATTTTTTCAAAGAACCGGCATCTTTCGGCGTCGCTTACAGGATGCAAAATTTCTTTCTTCTCATTCATAATTGTATCTATTTTATATTAATGTGAGCCTACGTTAGAGCCGAAAGTAAATGATGTCAATAGATTTTTTAACAAAATAGGAATAAGGTATCGGTTAAAATAAAAACAGGAGCTTCAAGCTCCTGTTTTTATATCATTTTTATAAATTCTTCTTCACTTAAGATAGGTATTCCCAGCTCTTTGGCAACTTTGGCTTTTGAGCCGGCATCTGTCCCCATAATGACAAAATCAGTTTTGTTTGATACCGAGCCTGATACTTTGGCTCCGGCGTCCAGAGCTTTGGCTTTGGCTTCGGCGCGAGTGAGGTGTTCGAGTGTGCCGGTAAAGACCACCGTTTTACCTGAGAAGGCAGAATTTTGGCGGCGGTTGTCAACAAAATCTTCTATCTTGATGTGGGTTAACAGTTGGTTGATAATGTTGATGTTGTGCGGTTCTTGAAAAAACTCAACCATGTCGGTGGCCATGGCTTCGCCGATGCCATCGATTGATATTAGCTTAGAAGTTTCTTTATTAATCATATCTTGCATAAAAGTGAAAAAAGAACCGTAGTTTTGGGCAAGTAACAAGGCGGTCGCGGCGCCGACTTGGCGGATGCCCAGAGCATAGATAAAACGCGGCAAAGAAATTTGGCGGCGCGCCTTAATTGCCTTAAACAGATTATCAACCGATTTTTTGCCCCAGCCCTCGCGGCGCTCCAAATGCAGTCCTTGGGCAGAAGAAAACAAATCATCGCCGCCGTTTCTTTCTTCAAGAGTGAAAATGTCAGCCGGATTGTGCAAAATGCCCTCTTGATAAAAATCTTCGACTATCTTATCGCCCAGGCCTACAATATCAAAAGCATCCTTAGAAACAAAATGAATGATGCGCTCTTTGGCTTGAGCTGGGCAACTTAGGCCCCCGGTGCAACGCCTCACGGCCTCGTCTTCTTCTTTGATGGCATGAGCTCCGCAAACAGGGCAGATGTCAGGAAAGATAAACTCTTTGGAATCTGCAGGTCGTTTTTCCAAAATAACTCCGACAATTTGCGGAATAACATCGCCGGCACGCTGAATTATTACGGTATCGCCAATACGGATATCTTTGCGTTTGATCTCGTCCTCGTTATGCAAGGTGGCGTGCGAAACAATCACCCCGCCGACATTTATCGGCTCAACATCGGCAACAGGGGTTAAAGCCCCGGTGCGGCCGACTTGAACGCGGATATTATTGATTTTGGTGTAGGCCTGTTCGGCCGGAAATTTGTGAGCAATGGCCCAGCGCGGAGTACGAGTTAAAAATCCGAGCCTTTCTTGCAGAGCAATGGAATTTACTTTGTAGACCACACCGTCAATATCGTATGGAAGAGATGAGCGAATCTCCATCAGCCGCTCAAAACTTTGCTCAATTTCGTGCAAATTATGACATAGGGTGTTGTTGGGATTGGTCGGAAAACCCCAAGAGCGCAGGCAGTCAAAAAATTCGGATTGAGATTGCCAACAACGTGAGGAAACTTCGCCCCAAGTATAGGCAAAAATACTTAATTTGCGTTCGGCTGTAATTCTCGAATCCAGTTGGCGCAAAGATCCGGCCGCAGCATTGCGCGGATTGGCAAAAGGCTTTTTGCCTTGGGCCGTATATTTTTCATTGAGGGCAAAAAAATCAGATTTAGCCATATAAACTTCGCCACGAACCTCCAAAATATTTGGAGCGTCGTCAGGCAAAATCAGCGGAAGTTGTTTGATGGTCTTTAGGTTGGCGGTTATGTCTTCGCCGGTGGTGCCGTCGCCTCTGGTGGCGCCGGAAACGAATTTTTTGTTTTCATAGCGGGCAGAAAAAGACAGCCCGTCAATTTTGGGTTCGCTCATGAAACTGATGTCCTCGGCAGTGTTGAGAAATCTTTTTACTCCGAGAATAAAATCTTCAACCTCGGCAAGCGAGAAAACATCGCCGAGAGAAAGCATGGGAAAACGATGTGTTATTTTGGAAAATCCACTTTTGACGGTGGCACCAACCTTAAGAGACGGAGAATCGGTGCGAATAAGTTCCGGATACAAAGCTTCAATTGCGGCGTTGCGGTGTTTGAGCGCATCATACTCGGCATCGCTCAGATAGGGGGCGTCGTTTTGGTAATAGGCAATGTCCGATTTTGCCATTTCTTCGGCCAAATGTTTGAGTTCGGTTTTGGCTTCTTCAATAGTCAGTTTGTTAACATCTTTCATCGCTTTTTCCCAAAGTTAATCTTGTTGCTTTCGGTATAGCTTTTTTTATCGGTTTTTTCCAGATTAATTATAGAGTTTTACAGATAATAAAAAAAGGCCTGCCGCTGATGGAGGCAGGCCTTGAACGGTGTAAAAATTATTTTTCGGGGCTTATGATCATCATCATCTGTTTGCCCTCAAGCTGAGGTGTCTGATCAATTTTGCACAAACCTTCCAAATCTTCCAAAAGGCGGTCAAGAACCTCTTTGCCCAAGTTGTTGGCGCTCATCTCGCGGCCTTTGTAACGCATGGTAAATTTTACCTTGTTGCCGTCGGATAAAAACTTTTTGGCTTGTTTAACTTTGACTTCGTAATCGTGAGTGTCAATCATCGGTCTTAGTTTTAGTTCTTTTATTTCAACAACTTTTTGATTCTTTTTGGCTTCGGCCTTGCGCTTTTGGGTTTCGTATTTGTATTTGCCGTAATCAAGAATCTTACATACCGGAGGCTGTGCCTGAGGAGAAATCTCTATCAAATCAAAACCGGCTTCATCTGCCATCTCAAGGGCTTGTGATATGGAAACAATCCCTTTGTTTTCTCCGTTTTCGTCAATTAACCTAACTTGTCTTGCTTTAATCTCTTCATTAATGCGCGGCCCGTCATCATCGCGTACTGGCGCATTGGTATATTCTTTTGCTATTTTAGCCTCCTAATAAATTGTTGAACCGCAATTATAATACAAAACAAATATAAGTTTTCAAGATAAAAATTTAATTAAATCAAGGAATTTAAAAATTAATCGTTATTTTGAAAAAAATCGGTGATATTAACATGCAAAGCATCGGCAATGGCATAGAGAATGTTAATTGACGGGTTGGTGCGGCCGTTTTCAATCTCGGATAAATAAGCGCGGTCAATACCAACAGTAACGGCAAGTTCTATTTGGGCAAGTTTTTGTAATTTGCGGTGTTTTTTTATGTTGTTGCCAATATTTTTGATGCGGTTTGTCAAAAGAGCCCTCCGTATGATTTAAAAGCATACAGGAAGTGTATGTTGTAGCGCTTTAATTTGTGTTGACTATAGTCAACAAATATGATATGGTATTAATAAATGGACAAAATTTTTCGATAAGAGGAGAGTAATTATGATAGATGAGAAAGAATTAGCTACCAAAACGGATTTTATAAGAAATGTCGGTAACGGAAATCAAGATTTTGTGCTAGGGTTTGTGGGTGATAACGAATCTCAAAAGAAGTTGGAAAATGAGATAGTGCTGCGAATTGGCGGAACTTTGCGGGTTAAAGGGGATACGGATAACAATTTAAAAGATAAGGCACAAAAAGAATGTGAAGCGGAGTGGAAAGAAAAAGTAAGTTCTTATCTTGATGTTGATAATAATATTAATGCCAATAAAGCAGATTTGTTGCTAAAACATACTCCTCGTGATTTTAAAGGATATGAAGATGAATTGGCAAAACGTTTGTACGGAATAGAACAATATGGTAAAGCAGTAGAGAAAAAACAGCTTGCAGAAGAAATATTTAATTCTAAAGATGAACGAACATTATATACAGTAAAAGAAGGAAAAAACTTTGAACAATATGGTTTTAATAAAGAGGAAGTATATAATGCAATAGCAATTAATGCAATAAATTCAAAAGATAATCAGGTTAAAGTTCCAACACCTAAATTAAGGAAATTGTCGTTTGCCGATAAAATGAAAAAACGTTTAACCGGTAAATGTCAGGCTGATGAAGATAATAAAAAAATACAAAAACAATATGATGAATTTATGGGTAAAGCACAGCAATTATTTTCTGGAATTGATTGGGGGAATATAGGGTTAAATGTTACTCAATTAAATGATTTGGAAAAGTTTAAGGATGTAGATAAAATAAGAGATGCCGAAGTGGTCGATTTTCACAGCAGAATGAAAGATTATGTTGAAGCCAGAAGATATGAGACGTTGAAAGATGTAGCTATATATGATTTTAATGAAAAAAATAAAGAAGAAGTTTTAAAAATTGAAGAAATCCGAAAACAAAAAGAAGAACAAAAAAAGCAAAGAGAAGAAGCTAAGCTGACAAGAGCGGCAGAAGTAGTAAATAAAATTTCTGATGGGCAATTCAGAGATGTTGATGTTGCTAAAGACGATGCCGGAAAAACTGAGGAAGCTAAACAAAGATATTATGCAAGAAAAATTCTTAAAGACAGAGGCCTATTGCCTCAAACAGGTAAGCCTGTAGTAAAACGCGAGGTTTCTAAAGATATGATACGACAGAGTGTTCAAGGAGGGCGTTCATAAGTTCAGTAATCTAAAAAGCCTTGAGCTGACCAGCTCAAGGCTTTTTAGATGGGGCAATAATAAATAAAAAGAATCGATTAGGTGTGTCTGGATATAAGAGGAAGTTTTATAATCCGATAGAACTCGAGTCCGTAATATAAATGTGATTAATTTGCAAACCGTTGTGCAATAATATTTTGTGGTATAACAGTGCATTATAATATTTTTGCAAAAAAGCGAAAAAAAATAAAAAATAATATTGACAATTAAGAAGTGGTGGATTATACATCTGCTCACTAGCGCAGAGAGCGGTAGTAGTTATAGAAAAGAGTAAATAAGAGGTATAAAAGGATACGCAGACAGTATTATATGGTACTTAAGGAAGATATAATAAAGTCTGAAGTATGAATAAGGAACCTAGATAAATTCTTTATGAGTAATTTAGACAGGATTGATACAATCATTTTAATATGAGAGTTTGATCCTGGCTCAGAACGAACGCTGGCGGCAGGCTTAACACATGCAAGTTGAACGGGATTCATTTTAGCTTGCTAGAATGATGAGAGTGGCGCACGGGTGAGTAATATGTAG
>CALXUO010000013.1 GCA_944391695.1 uncultured Alphaproteobacteria bacterium | reverse complement strand
TGCTCCGCCTTCCTCTGCCAATACTTTTGTAATGGCTGCTGTCAAGGTGGTCTTTCCATGGTCTACGTGACCAATTGTTCCGATATTGCAGTGCGGTTTTGTCCGCTCAAACTTCTCTTTTGCCATTATACTAAATTCCCTAAATGTTTATGTTGTTACGACAATTATTTTCATGGAAAAACGGAAAGAAATTGGAGCGGGTGAGGGGAATCGAACCCCCGTCATAAGCTTGGAAGGCTTCTGCTCTACCATTGAGCTACACCCGCTTACTCAAACCATTATCCAAGTATTTGCCTTATAGTGGTGGAGGGGGATGGATTCGAACCATCGTAGACTAAGTCGACGGATTTACAGTCCGTTGCATTTGACCGCTCTGCCACCCCTCCTTATAATTCTGCCACAAGGCGCGAAAGATTGCTCTTTCAGATTTCAGCGCGTCAGCACTATCATTGCAAATAATAGCATTTTGCCTCGTTTGTCAACAATTTTTTTATAAAATACTGATTTATTTTTTTACTGCTTTTAATAACAACTCTGTTTCTTTAACCGCCTCTGGTGTTCCCACCAAAAACTCTTTTCTGTCACTAAGCAAAAAGCCCAATCGCCCTTCTTTTTCAGCTTTGTCAAACAAAACCCTGAGCGAAAACTTTTTTTCCTTAATACCGGCAAAAACCTTTGGATGTATGATTGCCACCCCGACATAAACATACCTAAACTCTTTATCAGCAACAAGCATTTGATTGCGCAGACACGTCTTGCCGCAAATTTTATAATCTCCGTGTTTGGGATGATCGCCGTAAATGTTTTTTATATCGCACAACACCAATAATATATCATATTTTTTTTCATCCCAAACATCTATTGCCTGACGCAATATCGGTTTATACCCGTCATCCAGCAAAATATTATCGGCATTAATCACCGCAAACGGTTCATCCCCAAAATATTTCAACGCCTTTTTTATACCGCCGCCGGTTTCCAAAAGTTCTTTTTCTTCCGATATTTTGATATCAAAATCTTTTAAGACGGACAGATGTTTTTTGACCCCTTCTTTTTTGTAGCAAACATTGACCACCACGCTGTTTATTTTGGCATTTTTGAGCAAATCAAAACCATAATCCATCAGCCTTCTTCCGGCAACCTCAATCATCGGTTTGGCCCTTGTTTGTGTCAAATGGCGCATTCTTGTTCCTTTTCCTGCCGCCAAAACAAAAGCCTTGGTTATATTTTTATTTTTGGGTATTCCCCAATTCGATTCGGCAAAATTCTCCTCCATCCATTTTTTTATTTCCCTAAACATGGGATTTTCAAGACTTCGCTTCAACATTTCCATCCCGTGCGGGACATAAGAGGCATAACTTGGCTTTCCGCTAACCGTTATTAAGGTTGTAAATCTTCCCAACACTCTCATATGCCGCAAAAGCGCCATATAAGCATAGGCTTTTTCAAAATCCTGACGCCTTAAATCTTTCATTTCCGTAAAATAATATTCCTTAAGCTCTTCTGCCGTTTTTTGCGAAATATTCCGCCTCTCGTCCTCAAGCAAACTGGCCAGATCATAAAGTCCCGGACCTCGCATTGCATCCTGAAAGTCTATAATAGCGGCGTTTTGGCTGTCTTTAGGATACATCACATTATTAACATGGTAATCCCACAACACCAAGGTCTCCGGCATCTTAAGCGCTTCGGGCATAAGTTTTTCAACCAAATAAAAAAACTCTTGCCTTTTATTCTCATCCAAATTTTTGCCCATACAAGCCGGAATATACCAATCGCTAAACAAAGCAAAATTATCCAAAATAACTTGTTTATCCATTTTTTTTGCACATATGGGAAACTCTTTTACCTTGTGCAGTTTAATCAAAACATCTACTGCCTTGCGCAACAATTCTTTGTCGTTTTTGCCATCGGCAACTTTTACAAAATCGCTTTCGCCGAAATCTTCAATCAACATCAGTCCTTTTTTAAGATCTTTTGCCCGAATTTTCGGAGCTCTGATACCGTTTTTAAGCAAAAACTTGGCAATAATGACAAATTCTTTGGAGTGATTTTTACACCCCTCATCATCAACCAAAACATCGGTCTTGCCGTTGTCTTTAAGTATTCTAAAATATTTGCGCGACGACGCATCAAACCCCATACTCAAAATCTTATATTTTTTCAACCCGCAGTTTTTTTCCAAAAAGCTTTTTATTTGCGCTAATCTTGTTTTATTCTGCATTGACTTATCTCCACAGTTTTGTATTATTTCATTCATATCATTCGGCGCTTAAAATACTCTTAATATTATCGCTTAAGGATTTTTATAAATGAAATTCAAGCATCTTGTTTTTGACTGGGACGGCACCTTGGCCGACACCTACCCTGTTATTTCCCAAGCCTATGAATACACTTTCAAGAGCCTAAATCTCAAGGCTTTACCTTATAAGGAGATCAAACGCATCACCTCCACTCTTCCCAACAAAGACATTTTAGGCTATATCTTTGGCTCACTAAAAGACGAAGCAAAATCTTTTTATTATGACTATATTGCCAAGCATCATACCTCAGAACTTAAAGCCATGCCCTATGCCGAAAAACTGCTTAAATTCTGCCACCAACAAAATTTCAAAATCTACCTTATCAGCAATAAACAACGCCCTTATCTGCTTGAAGAAGTGGCTCATCTTGGTTTTTCTTCTTTTTTTGACAAGATTGTTGCTGCCGGCGATTCTTTAGAAGACAAGCCCGGGAAAGCAGCCGCTTTGGCTGCTTTTAACAATGACCTGCCTGCGGCCGATTCCATCTTGGTAATCGGCGACGGCGAGGCCGACTATAACCTCTCCCGCGCTTTTGATCACAACGGCAAAAAAGCTTTTTGTCTGATTTGCGATTCTGCCAAACAATACTCAGGCCCCAAACCCGATTTTTGTTTTGACAATCTGCAACAAGTCCTTAACTTTCTATCTTCGGAAAAAAATCATGCCTAAAAACACCAAACCTTTTTCGGATAATAATAAACAACAACTTGTTTTATATGGTCGTCATGCTGTTTTGGCGGCGCTTAAAAATCCCAAGCGCCAAATTCTCAAAATCCTTTGCACCAAAGAAAACGCTGACGAAATTCGCCGTACAAGCAAAATCCAACCTCAAGAGGTTGAGAAAAAAGAAATTGACAAACTTTTTTCAGCCGATGTCGTCCACCAGGGATTTGCACTTTTTTGCAACCGTTTGCCTGATTTTTCATTGGAAGAAATTATTGAAATGTCACAAACAAAAAACAAATGCCATGTCCTGATATTAGATCAAGTTACCGATCCACAAAACATTGGCACGATTATCCGCTCGGCAGTAGCTTTCAATACCCTGGCTCTTGTTTTGCAAGACAAAAACTCTCCGCTTGAAAGTGCAACCATTGCCAAAGCCTCTGTCGGCATGATAGAACATCTGCCCATATCCAGAGTAACCAATCTCTCCCGAGCAATCGAAAAACTAAAAGACGCCGGTTTCTGGATTGTCGGTATGGATGGCTATGCCCAAACCACACTTGACCAACTTGATACATCGGGCAAGCTTGCTATTGTTATGGGCTCCGAAGGCAAAGGCATGCGCCGTCTGGTTGAAGAAAACTGCGATATCACCATACGTCTTCCGATGTCACCTCTAGCCGAAAGCCTAAATGTTGCAACCGCGGCCTCGATTGTTCTTTATGAAATTAACAAAGGACAATAAACCCTTGTATCTTTGGCTTCCGGTAATTACAATAATTTCCATACTGATAAAAAAAGGATTCTGCCTTGAGTAGTACTATTGAAATAACAAACCTTTCCAAAAGCTTTGGTCCGATCAAAGCCGTTAATAATTTAAGCTTTAATGCCGAATTAGGCGAAGTTATTGCTCTTTTGGGGCCTAACGGCGCCGGCAAATCAACCTTGATGAATATGATGTCAGGCTTTTTATCTCCCGATTGCGGACAAATCAAAATTTTTTCAACCGACATAGCACTTAACCCTATTGCCTGTAAAAAGCAACTTGGCTTTTTGCCCGAAGGGTCTCCTTTATATTATGATATGCCGGTACATTCTTTTCTAAGCTATATGGCAGAACTCAAGTCGGTCAACTCCACAGAAGTACAAGAGCTGATGAAACTTACCAAAATTACTGATGTTGCCAACCAACGGATTGAAACTTTGTCCAAAGGCTACAAAAGGCGCGTTGGCTTTGCTTTAAGCCTTTTGGGCAATCCGCCGATTCTGCTTTTGGACGAGCCGACCGACGGCCTTGATCCCAATCAAAAAAGCTATATGTTGGGGCTTATAGCTGACATGAGTAAAGACAAAACCATTCTGATTTCAACTCATCTTCTGGATGAAGCCAAAGAAATAGCCAACCGTGTTTTAATAATGAATAACGGCATTATCATGGCCGACGGTTCTCTAAATTCTGTTCTCAGACAGGCAGGCACCATCTCTCTTGAAAAAGCTTTTACCAAATTAACAAGGTCATCAAACCATGATTAATATGCTCAAAGTTGCCAAAGGTGAATTTTATCGCTATTTTATCTCTCCTTTAGCTTATGTTTATCTTATCTGTTTTTTGTTGCTAAACGGCTCATTTGCCCTTTATTTTGGCGGCATTTTTACATCAGGCAACGCCACTTTGCAGCCGATGTTTGGTTTTTTGCCCTGGCTTTTGCTTTTATTTATCCCCGGTATTGCCATGCGTCTTTGGGCCGAGGAATTCAAAAGCGGCACCATCTTGCAAATCATGACTTTGCCTTTGTCTGCCAACACTTTTGTTTGGGGCAAATTTCTGGCAGCCTGGGCTTTTTGCTCTTTGTCCATCATCCTGACTTTTCCTTTTGTCATCACCTTAAATATTTTAGGTTCTCCCGACAACTGGGTTATTTTTAACAGTTATTTGGGGGCAATTCTGCTTTCTGGCGCCATGCTTGCCATTTCGCAAACCGCTTCTTCTTTGACCAAAAATCAGGTAATTGCATTGGTTATTGGCGTGTTGATTAATTTGTTGTTTTTCTTAAGCGGGCTCGAATATGTATTGGGATTTTTCAGAAATTTTGCTCCGGCTTATATCATTGACATGATCTCATCTTTCAGTTTTCTCACCCATATCGCCAACTTCAATTTAGGCCTCCTTGAATTAAGAGACATCGTCTTTTTTGCCTCATTGATATTAATGTTTAATTTTTTCACTTCCATCATCATCTGTTTTAAAACCAGCGGCAGCTTTACTTTTCTCAAATCAACTTCAGCTATAAGCGGAAGCATTGCTGCCGTTTTAATCTTGTTAAGTTTTATCGGTATCAATCTTTTTGCCACCAATCTTCTGCGCTTACCCCGAATTGATTTCACCGAAGAAAATTTATTTACCCCCTCACCCTCAACCGTTAAAATCCTGCAAAATCTACCTTCTCCGGTAACAGCCAAAGTATACTATTCGCCGCTTTTGGGCGAACGAGACGAGCAAATGCGTCTTTCTTTTGACAATTTGCGTCTTCTGCTAAAAACCTATCAAACCCTTTCCGATGGAATGTTCTCCTATCGCCTTTACAATCCCGAACCTTTAAGTGATGCCGAAGACCGAGCCATTCAGGCCGGCATTCAGCCTTTACCTGTCTCGGACCTCAACGCCGCCGCTTATTTTGGCATTGTCTTGGTTAATGAAAACGGCCAAAGCCGAACCATTCCGTTTATGCCTTTGGCCAGACAAAACTTGTTGGAACAAGACCTAAGCGAAAACATTTTATTGCTTGAACATCAGAAAAAAAATCTAGGTCTCTACACTTCCTTGCCAATTCTCGGTTCATCCCAAAACGGCATGATAAGCCAACCCTGGCAAATTGCCGAAGAAATCAGCAAATATTATAATATTAAAGAAATCCAAACTGCTGAAGATTTATCCGACATTGATGTTTTGCTTATGGCCTACCCGCAAGAAATTCCTCAAGACATGGAAGACGCCATTTACACCTATTCTGCTGCCGGTGGCAAAATTTTAGCTTTCTTTGATATCGCCCCCGAAGCTCTAAAACTCATCGGACCGCAAACAACCCTGTTGCGCCCGTCGACCTATGGCAATCTGCCGCAAAAATGGGGCTTTCGTTTTTATGACAATTTGGTTGTGGCCGATCTTGAAAATTCTTCGGAAATCAACATCGAAACCGCCGACTATTCCGGCACCACCCAAGACTTGATTCAGTTCTATATCAATGCCGACAACTTTATTCCGGATCTTCCCGAAACCAAAGGGCTTAAAAGGATGCTCCTCACTTCGGCCTCAGTTTTCTACCCTTTAAAAGACGCCGATATTTACTTTATTCCGCTTATTGTGCCAAGCAAACAATCGGCTTTATTTTCCTCAAACGTTGTTACTCAAAACATTCATCCTGCTGAGATTTTGCGCCGGTTTAAAGCTGATGACACCCCAAAATATCTGGCAGCGCATATTTTGGGCAAATCGGCCGCAACACCTTTTGACATAATCGTTGTCGGTGATTCTGACTTACTGTATGACTCTTTTTGGACCACTTCAATCACCGTTGGCAACCAAAACTACAACGTTCCCTTGCTTGACAACGCCAATTTCGTTCTAAATTCTCTTGACACCCTGATAGGCGATGACACCATGCTTAGTTTGCGCGGCAAAAGTCGCAAGCTACGGCCGTTTACCTCGCTCGAAAAAGAGCAAAAACAAATTCTTAAACAATACAAAATCAAAGAGAAGGACATTTTTGATCAAATATCTCTGATAAAAAAGGGTCTAGATGAGATATGGAATAAAAAAGACTTTGAAGGCCGCGAGAATTTTACCCCGGATGAGCTTTCAATCCTAAACAAAGTAAAAAACAATCTGGAACAAAAACGCCGTGATTTATTCAACATCCGCTTAGAGCTAAATCAAAATCTCAAACAAGCTGAATTTTGGGTAAAATTTGCCGATATCTATGCCGTACCTCTCCTGATAATTTTGGGAATTATTTTAACAAATATCCGCAATCTAAGACCAAAAATTTCTCCCCATTTTTCCTTTAACCGGAGACTTTTTTTGCTTTGTGGCATAACATTGGTTTGCTTGGGCTTTGGTTTTAGCAGCATCTGGTTTTTGCCCGAAAAAAACATCCCCGATTATGAAGGCAAACTATTGTTTCCCAACTTACAAAAAGATATTAATGCTGTTGAGGAAATCACTATCCAAAACCGCACTCACCAACTAAACTTTATCAAAAAAGATAATATATGGATTTTACAAAATTATCCTGCTTTTTTGGTAAACCAAAACCGCATAAAGAGTTTCTTATCTTCTTTACTGCAAGCCACCATCTATGAAAAGAAAGCCGATAAACTCGAAAACCTTTCTCGTTTTAACCTTTTACCGTTAAACAATCCCGAAAGCACGGCCATTTCGATTGACCTGAAAAACTCTTTAGGCAAAACGATTCAATCTTTTGATGTCGGCAACTATAATATTGATTTAAGCCGTGGTTCCTTAGGTGCCTATATTCGCCTGCCGGATAAATTTCAAATATGGTTGGCAGCCATAGAGTTGGTAGATTTGGATATAAACTACCATTATTGGACCTATGCCTATTTGTGGAATTTGCAGTTTGGCCGTTTCAGCCAAATCAACGGTTTAACCGATGATAACTACATAGCATCTCTTGTCAGCCTGCTCCTAAATACCCAGATGTTTCCGGGGCTTGAAAGCATTGATTCCGAACCTGTTTTTTCTCTTGATGCTGCCGGAGAATATTTTGCCAAGCTCACCTTGAATTTTTATAAACAAGACGAAAAATATTATGTCCAATTCAACTTTAATGAGGTAAAAAGCGATTCTGTTTTAAGTTCTTTTGCCCGCAAGACGCAAAACTATTTTTATCAAATTTCAGCCTCTGACATGGAGAAAATAAACAATGCCCTTAACGCAAGACCAGGCCAATAAACTAAAAAAAGCAGCTGCCACCGGTTCAATTCTTCTTGCTCTTACTTTATGTATTCTAAAAGGTTTCGGTGTTTTTTATACTGGTTCTTTAGCGGTCTTATCCTCAATGGTTGACAGCTTGTCTGATATTTTTGCCTCGCTCATAACCTTTATTGCCGTCAAAATATCGGTAAAACCTGCTTCTTATCAATATCGCTACGGCTATGGCAAAGCCGAGGCCCTAAGCGCTCTTTTCCAGGCAGCTTTTATTGCCGGTTCGGGAGTGTTTATTTTGTATGATGCCTTCATGCGGCTTCAAAATCCGGTTTCTCTGCAACAAACCGACTTCGGTCTTGCCATAATGATTATAAGCTTGATTTTGACATTAATCCTGGTTGCCTTTCAACACTATGTTGCCAAATTAACCAACTCGCAGGCCATCATTGCCGATTCCCTGCATTATAGCGTCGATATCATGACCAATCTTTCAATCATTATTTCCCTTGTTGTTATTCATTTTTGGCAACTAACCTGGATTGACACTTTAATGGCGGCGGCTATTTCAATTTATCTTATCTACAATGCCTACACTCTAGCCCTAGAGGCATCAGGGCTTTTGCTTGACCGCGAACTTGGCGAAGAAATACGCCAATCAATATATAGTATTGTCAGCAAACACCCCCTTTCTCCGAAAATACACGACTTACGCACTCGCGACCTTGGCGGAATTTATATGTTTGAATTTCATCTTGAGCTTGATGGCAAATTAGATTTATATACCGCACACCGCTATACTGACGAAGTAGAAAACCTAATTCGCCAAACCTATCCCGAGGCGCAAATAATCATCCATCAAGACCCTTCAGGCATCAGCGAAGAACGTCTTGACAACAAATTAAAATCCTAAACGATTATTCTTTATCCCAGGGAAAAACCACCCACTTATCCGGTATTTCTTTGGCAAAAATATCGGCTTCTTCTCTGCCTCTTGGTTTGGCATAAACGGTAACAAATTTACCTTGCGGAAATTGGCGGCGCATAACTCTAAACGTCTGACCGCTGTCAGACAAATCATCAACAATCAAGGTTTTATCATCAACCGGACCGACAAACTCCGGCATATCAACCTCATCAAGTTTCAAATGTTCCGCCCCAACATAAGTTGCAATATTGATAACCGAGGAGTTCCTCACCCCAAGCTCATAAGCGACAATACCGGCAGGAATAAGACCGCCGCGGCTGATTGCCACGATTTTGTTATATTCGCCGCTTTGTTTGATTTTGCGACAAAGTTCTTTAACATCGCGGTGAAATTCCTCCCAAGAAAGATAAATTTTATCATCCATCTTTTGTTCCTTTTTGCCAAACATTTAATAATTTAGAGCATCTTGCAAAGCCGAGCTTGTGTCAAGACTAAAACCAAAATAACCACACCTTAAAAATAAGCAATCTACTCATCATAAAGCAAAAAACCACCGACTTTCGCGGTGATTTTTTTGCTTTATGGCGTACCCTTAAGGGATTACTCTGCGCTTCGCTTGAGTTGCACGGGCGCTCACGGCCTTTCGGCCGCCGGCACACACCCGTGTGCCTCTCGCTTGTAGTCGAACCCACTCCCCGTGGGTTCAAATCCCGCCTCTACTCATCATAAAGCAAAAAACCACCGACTTTCGCGGTGATTTTTTTGCTTTATGGCGTACCCGGAGGGATTCGAACCCACGACCCTCAGCGTCGGAGGCTGATACTCTATCCAACTGAGCTACGGGTACCTCTGTCTCTAAAAAACATCTCTCCCAATACACCATTTTTGCAAAAATTTCCAGCAAAATTTTACAAAAACCATCAATAACCATATTTCAAAACAAAATTTCTCTTGACTATTCAAAGAATAATATGTATTAAGAGGCAACAAGTTTTTATAAAAAAGGATTTAATACAATGGCTAGAAAATGTGAAATTTCAGGCACTGGCGCAATGAGCGGCAACAATGTCAGCCACGCTAACAATCGTACCCGCCGTCGCTTTTTGCCTAATTTGCAGATTGTTTCTTTGTTAAGCGATACTTTAGGCAAGGTTTTCAAATTGAAAGTTTGCTCTAAAACTTTGCGCACGATTGAACACAATGGTGGTTTAGATTCGTATCTGGAATCTACTTCCAACACCAAGTTAACCGACGAAGCCAAAAAAATTAAAAAAGCTATTGCTAAGAAGAAAGCTTCTGCAAAATAAGATAACTACAATTTGCTAAAGCCCCGTTTTCAAAAGCGGGGCTTTAACTTATCCCCGTTATCCCCACAATCCACAGGCATGAAAAAATCCTTTTATAAAAGCCTTTGTCTTTTAGTTTTTTATTGCTATAAAAAATCCACCGATAATTTTTTGCAAAAAGGACCACCCACGATGGAAAATCTGCAACCCGAACAGCTCCCCAAAAATATAGAAGCAGAGCAAGCTCTGCTTGGCGCAGTTTTAGCCAACAACAAAACCTTCGAAAAGATATCGGAATTTTTACGCCCCGAACATTTTGCCGATCCGATACACGCCAAAATTTTTGATACCATTTCCAAACTCTTAACCAAAGGTCATGTTGCCGACACCATCACCCTAAAAAACTATTTTGAACAAAACGGCTCGTTAGATGAAGTCGGCGGCTACAAATATCTTATCAAACTGGCAGATTCGGCCACTCCGCTTACCAATGCCGAATACTATGCTCAGTTTATATATGACAAATATTTGCGTCGCGAATTAATAGCCACCGGATTTGAAATTGTCAACAACGCCACTAAAGAAGACCTGGATTCTGATGCTGCAGATCAAATCGAAAATGCCGAAAAAAGATTATTCGATCTTGCCAATCAAGGAGAAAGCTCAACCGGATTTATTGATTTTGCCACTGCTCTAACCGATTCGGTACAACGCATCGAGGCTGCCTACCAAAAAGACGGCAAAATTTCAGGCCTCCCCACCGGCCTTGATGCGCTTGATGCCAAAACCGGAGGACTTAACGATTCGGATCTTATAATAATTGCTGGGCGTCCGGCGATGGGCAAAACAGCTCTTGCCACCAACATTGCCTACAATGTTGCCGAATTTATGGCTCATGACAAAAACACTTTGCCCAAAAACCGCGGAGTAGCTTTCTTTTCTTTGGAAATGTCAGCCGATCAATTAGCCGCGCGTATTTTATCCACCGTAACCCAAACCAACGGCCACAAAATGCGTACCGGAGAGCTTGACAATGCCGAATTTACGCGCATTGCCGCCGCCGTACGGGAGCTTGAAGATATTCCTTTGTATATAGATGACACTCCGGGCTTAAATATCAACTCCATCCGCACCCGCGCCCGCCGGCTCAAACGCAACAAAGGTCTGGGATTGATTGTTATTGACTATATCCAACTTATCAATGGCACCGGCAGCAAGAAGAGCGAGGGCAACCGTGTTCAAGAGCTGTCCGAAATATCCCGCGGTCTCAAAATTTTGGCCAAAGAACTTCAGGTTCCGGTCATTGCCTTGTCTCAATTAAATCGTGGTGTCGAAAGCCGTGATGACAAGCGTCCGCTGATGTCCGATTTGCGTGAATCCGGATCCATTGAACAAGACGCTGACATTGTTATGTTTGTTTTTCGCGAAAATTACTATATTCAAAACGAAGAACCCAAACTCAAATCAGGCGAAACTCCCGAACACTTACAAAAACGCTTAGATGATTGGGAAGCCCGCAAACGCGCCACCCAAAACTTAGCCGAAGTAATCATTGGCAAACAACGCCATGGTCCCACCGGAACGGTGCAGCTTTTTTGGAATGGCGATTATGCTCAATTTGGCAATCTTGCCAAAGAAGACTATTTGCCCGAGCGCATAGGCGCCGAATGAGGAATATCTGATGAGCAAACCTTTTTGGAAACAAAAAAAGCTCAAAGATTTTTCTTCTTCGGAGTGGGAATCTATCTGCTATCATTGTGGTCGTTGTTGCCTTATAAAACTGCAAGACGATTCTACAAACGAAATTTACTATACTCGCGTTATTTGTCGTTATTTTGACATCAACACCCATCTATGCCGAGAATACAAAAAACGCTGTTCTTTGGTACCGGAATGCTTAAAACTAACTCCTCAAAACATCGATTCGCTTTTTTGGATGCCCAAACTATGCGCCTACCGTATATTAACCGAAACTGGAGATTTACCAAAAAATCATCCGCTAAAAGGCTCTTTCGGCCCACCGCCTCTGCCCCAAGCTTTGATAAGTGATAATTTGGTTGCCGCCGAAGATTTAGAAGACTATATTATTGAGGACGAGGAGTTATAACATATATGTTCGATTGGCCTAAAAAAGCAAACAATCAAAATTATCGCTATCAAGAACTAGATTCTTTCGAACCGGAATTTTGGAAAAAAAAACCTCTTTCTGCTCTCAGCAAAGCCGAATGGGAACTTTTGTGCGACGGCTGTGGCAAATGCTGTCTAAACAAAATCGGCATTCGCAATCAAGTATCTTTTACCAACGTCCGCTGCCGTTTTTTAGACCCGCAAACCTGCTTGTGTCAAATTTATGAACACCGTTTTAAAAAAGTTTCCGACTGCCGCGATATCAATCTTGATACTGTTTTAAATGAACCGGAAATTCTGCCCAAAACCTGCGCCTATCGATTGCTTGCACAAGGCAAAGATCTTCCCTCTTGGCATCCTCTGATAAGCAAGAACCCCGATTCTGTCCACCTTGCCGGACAATCATTACAAAACCGTCCTTTAGTATCCGAAACCGAAGTAACGAACTATGAAGATCACATTGTTGAATGGCCCGACCTTTAATTTAAGCCAAAAATTTGGATTTGACATCAAAGTTGTTCGCTCACCTTTGGCCAAACGCCTGACTTTGCGTATTGATGAAAAAAATCATCGCCCAATATTAACAATCCCGCGCTATTGCTCTCAAGCAAAAGCAATTGCTTTTATTGAATCCAACCATGACTGGATTGTCAATATGCTGGCTCGCCTTCCCCAACCCAAAGGCTTCAGCAATGGCGAAAGCATATCTTTTTTCGGCAAAAACTATATTGTTCTGCATACTCCTTCGCAACGCGGAACCTGTTTTGAAGACGGATTTCTCAAAGTCGGAGGGGAGATAGAGTTTTTACATCGCCGTGTTCTTGATTTTCTCAAACAGCAAGCCCTCAAAAAGCTTTCGGAATTAACCGTAAAAAAAGCCAAACAAATAGGCTGCCGAGTATCAGGCGTCAGCATCAAAGACACCAAATCACGTTGGGGCAGTTGCTCAACCTTAGGCAACATTAACTACAATTGGCGAATTTGTATGGCTCCTGTTTTTGTCATCGATTATTTAATCTGCCACGAAGTAAACCATCTCAAGCATCCCGACCACTCGTCTCTTTTTTGGGAAGCCCTAAAAAACATCTGCCCTAATTATGAAGAAGGACGCCATTGGCTAAAGGTAAAAGGCAAAGAACTTTACAAATATGTTTAAATAGCTTGGTATGTTTATTGATTTTTAAAAACTCTTTTCCTATATTATTACTAGTAACAACTTAACCAAAGGATATACACATGCAACATGAAATTTATACTCAAGCCCAATCATCAGCTGTTGATGTCGGCTTGCGTGAATATATGCAAAAAGTTTACAATTTTATGGCCGGAGGCCTGTGCGTAACCGCTCTTGCCGCCTGGCTGGTTGCCAACACATCACTAATAAGCGTTTTCTTCAACGTCTCTCCCCAGGGTATAAGTTTATCTGGCTTTGGCTGGTTGGCCTTTATAGCTCCGTTGATTATGGTTTTTGCCTTTAACTGGGTTGTAACTTCAGGCACTGCCAAACAAGTACACATGCTATTTTGGGGCTATGCGGCATTAATGGGCATAAGCCTAACGCCTATATTTCTTTTATACACCCAAACCAGCTTGGTTCGTGTCTTTTTGATTACGGCCGGTGCTTTTGGCGGACTAAGTCTTTATGGCTATACCACCAAAAGAGATTTAACCGGTTTTGGCTCTTTTCTGTATATGGGATTGATAGGATTAATTATTGCCCTAATCGTCAATTTGTTTTTAAAAAGCAGCGGATTTGATTGGGCTTTATCAATCATTGGTGTTGGTATTTTCAGCGGTTTGACAGCCTATGATTCACAAAAGATTCGTCAAATATATAGTTCTGCCGATGACAGTGATACCTCGGTTAAAAAGGCCTTGTCTGGAGCTCTAAGCTTATATTTGGATTTCATCAATTTATTCTTATATTTGCTGCGCTTTTTAGGTGACAGACGCTAAGTTTTTTCAATAGATATCCCCCAGTAAACTGGGGGTTCTATAACAGCTACAAACCTTACGGTTTGACCACGCTCGTTGGCGTGGAGCGGTGTTGTTCCAACACCTTGGCATTCAGCCCCGAGTAAACTCGGGGT
>CALXUO010000012.1 GCA_944391695.1 uncultured Alphaproteobacteria bacterium | reverse complement strand
TATCCAGCAATTCTATTATCTTATTATGTTTGCTTTTAAGTTTCTGATAAGAAAAGCCATGCGGACGGCCAAGATGTTTGCCTTCATCTTTTAGGCGTTGCAATGAATTTTTTGTTCTTTCCGAGATAAGCTGGCGCTCAATCTCGCTTGCCATACTAAAAGCAAAAGCCAGAACCTTGCTTTGTATATCAGCTCCAAGGCGGTAATTTTCTTTCAATGTCCAGATTTGACAGTCTTTTTCCAGACAATTTTTTAAAATTCCCATCACTTCAAGCAGATTGCGACCTAATCGGGATAATTCTGTTGCTATTAAAATATCGCCTTTTTTTGAGCTTTTTAAGCAATTTTCCAAGCTTTCTCTCTTGTAAAGAAATGGTTTCATCAATCCATTTGTCAATCTGAATATTGTATTTTTGACAAAAAATTAAAATCTCGTGCTTTTGATTTTCAACATTTTGATGGTCGGTGCTGACCCTGATATATGCGTAGTACATAAAAGAAATCCTTATAATCATTAATCCTGATTATAAGAACTATCAAAAATCCTGTTAAAACAGTTGCAACAAATAAACGATATACAAAAACCACCGTTATTTGAAAAAACGGTGGAGGAGCTGAAAAACTGTACACGAACAGTCGCGCTTACTCGTCGTGTCAAAGCACGCTTATATCACGCACTCCCCCTAAAGAGGAAATTTCTTTACGAGATGTTTTTCAGACACCACCTTCGAGCAACTCGCCCAAGGCAAGATGAGAATATAAAAAATGTTGGCTGAAAGCAAGCAAAAAATTTTTTCTTACAATTTGGCAAACAAACCTTGGCTGTTTAACACGTCATCACACCGCTTTTTGGCCAGATCGCAATATTCTTTTACATTGTCCACCCCGACAAAACTCCGCCCCAGCTTAAGCGCTGCCACACCGGTGGTGCCGCTTCCCATAAACGGATCAAATATAACATCTCCTTCTTTGGTCGAGGCCTCAATAATTCTTGTCAAAAGCGCCAACGGCTTTTGGGTCGGATGGCGGCCGAATTTCTTTTCTTCCATAGGGGTGGTGGCAATCATCCACACTGTTCGCATCTGATGATTAGGCTTTTTTAGGCCGTCTTTAGGGAAATCGCCGTCTTTCATTGCTTTATAATTAAAATAATGCTTGGCTTTTTTGTTTTTTTTGGCCCAAACCAAACTCTCGTGGCTGGCCGTAAAATATTTGCACGATAGGTTGGGGCTGGCATTGGGCTTAAACCAAATCACATCGTTTAAGATATGCAACCCCAACTGTTGCATGGCATAACCGCAAGGATGAATACTATGATAAGTGCCCGATACCCAAATTGTGCCGTTTGGTTTAAGCAGCCTTTGGCATTCTCTAAGCCAAGTTTTATGAAACTCAAAATTAGCCTCCACACCTTGGCAATAATCCCATTTTCCTTTGTTAATGGAAACCAGTTTGCCGTTTTGGCAACTTGTGCCGACATTGGATATCATATAAGGCGGATCAGCAAAAATCATATCAAAGCTTTCATCTTTCAAGCTTTGCATAAACTTGATACTGTCTTGATTATATATTTTATATTCACAACTCATCCCCAAACTCTCCCTGTGCCATAAGTATGCCCGTTGGCGACGCAAATCGCAACCTCAAATTTTGATTTAGTCCAAATAAAAACCCGCTTTCAGGGGTAGAAGCAGGTTTTTATAAGGGGTCAATAGAGGAAAGTTGACCTTTTTTTAGAGGAGAACTTTGTTAGATTAGTCAATAACCTCTATTTGTTCGGGTTGTGCCATATTTGCACAATTATCATTCATACAAGAAACCTTTTCGTACGAAACCTCAGAGTAAGTCTTGGGCTCATAAACGGTTCTATTAGTGGTTTTCTTGTAAACAACCTCAACCGGCTCACGAGTTTCGGTAACTTTTTCTTGGCAAGGGTTGCAAGATGCACAGGTTCCGCAGTTAGCCTTTGGTTGAGCATATACAACCGGAGCAGGTTGGCAAGTCTGACAAGGACGCGACTCGCGATAACGAATCGGGCGAGCTACCGGTTTTTGAACCTGTCTGTAAACATAACGATAGCAGGTTCTGCCATCAAAATAATCGCAGTCCATCTTGGGTTGCTCTTGAGCAACACGATAAGTTCTGACTTGTACTTGCTCTTGCTCATCACTGCAATCAAAGCAGGCACAAGCTGAGATAACTGAAACCGCCATGGTAATAAATAACAACTTTTTCATATCTATTTTCCTTATATTAGAATTAAAATTTTGTCCATTTTTTGATTAAAATATACTTTTTATATAAAAAAATCAAGACTTTTTTTCTAGATCATATTAGCCGAAAAGATATTCTTGACAAAATAATACTATTTTACTTGCCATTTGGTGCCGGAAAATGCAAGACTTTCTTCTTCTGTGGAGCGGTTTTTTTGACCTCGGGTTTATATCCCCCCTCGGTACACAATAATTTATCAGTATCATAAATTTTGCATTTCACCGGCTTGACAGAATCCAATTCTACCAAATCACCATCCTTATCGCGATAAAAAACAATAGTATTGCACCCCAGCTGTCCGCAATTAAACGGAGCATCCAAAATAAAAACAAAACTCTGGTCCGGATATTTGGCAACATAAAAATCTTCAAACCTAACCTCTAAAGGCAATTCATCAGCCGCCGGGCCAAATTCGCCGTCAAAAACGTTAAAAGTTTCTTCTTTTGTAATACCAAGCTCGCCCAAATTATCGCTTGCGGCATTATAAAACAAATAAATTTCGGCCGCATTTGCCTGCCAGGCTAGCAAAATGGCAGTTAAAACAAATAAAAACTTGCGTTTCATGCACAAAACCTTTCAAAAAATTCTTTTAAATATTATCTGACAATAGTTAAAAATTAAATACTTTTTTAGAGATTATGCGTTAAATATCAAAATATATTTTGTTAATGGGGGGAAGAAATGAAATTAAATAAACTTGTAAACACCGATGTTGATGTTGATATAAAAGGAATAACCGCCGATTCACGCGAGGTAAAGCAGGGCTTTTTGTTTGGTTCAATTACCGAGGATAAATATATTGCCGATGCTGTATCCAAAGGTGCCGCGGCAATTATTGTTGCCGAAGATTATAAAGGTAAAATACCGGCTGATGTTGTCGTTGTCAAATCATCTGATCCGGGGCAGGCCTATGCCTTGGCAGTTGCCAAATATTTTGGCAAGGTGCCGGAACATCTCTCGGCCATAACCGGAACCAACGGCAAAACCTCCATTGCCGATTTCATCCGTCAGGTATTGACCATGATGGGATATAAGGCAGCCAGTATTGGCACTTTGGGCATAATTAAAGGTAATGAAGCTCCGATTCCTTCTCCCAATACCACCCCCAACAACGTCAGATTGCATCGCGAGTTAAAAGCTATGGTTGAAGAAGGCATAAACTATGCTGTTTTGGAGGCTTCAAGCCATGGCTTGCACCAACATCGTTTGGGCGGACTTAGTTTTGAGGTTGCAGGTTTTACCAATCTTACCCGCGATCATCTGGACTATCACAAAACTTTTGAAAATTATCTTGATGCCAAACTTATTCTATTTAGGCAAAATCTAAAACAAGGCGGCACGGCCGTACTCAATGCCGATATTGATGTCTATGGTAAAATTGCCGCGGTTTGCGAGCAACGCGGGCAAAAAATAATTTCTTATGGCACCATGGGACAGGACATCAAACTTCTTTCATCGACTCCTCTGGCTCATGGCCAAAAATTGGAGATAGAATATTTTGGTCAGCCCAAGGCCATAGAAATTCCGCTTGTCGGCGAGTTTCAAGCCATGAATGTTTTGTGTGCTTTGGGTATGTTGTCGGCCATCACCGGTTTGCCCGATGACGTAATTCACTTTATTTCAGATATCAAAGGTGCCAAAGGACGCCTCGAGCTGGTTGGCCAAACCTCAACCGGTGCCGGAATTTATATCGACTATGCCCACACCCCAGATGCTCTGGCCAAAACTTTGACGGCTCTGCGTCCGCATACTACAGGGCGTCTGCATGTTGTATTTGGCTGCGGCGGCAATCGTGATACCGGCAAACGCCCGCAAATGGGCAAAATTGCTCATGATTTGGCCGATGTTGTCTATGTAACCGATGATAATCCGCGCTTTGAAGAGGCCGAGGATATCAGAAACGAGATTATGCCTGCTTGCCCCGGTGCCTATAATATAGGTGATCGTGCCAAAGCTATTCAAATGGCAATTGATAACCTGTTGCCCGGAGATGTTTTGGTTGTTGCCGGCAAAGGACACGAAACCGGACAATATGTCAAAGGCGAGATAATTCCGTTTAGCGACCACGAAGAAGTCTTGAAAAATATTTAAAAATCAAAAGGGTTTTGACCTTATAACAAGTCAAAACCCTCAAATTTTTTTAATACAAGCTGTCATTGACAACTCTCTTGGAATATACTTTTAAGAAATCGTCTTGCGTATACTTCAGGCAAACGCCTTTGGAATCAATAAAAACGATGTCCTGATCATATTTGACGATGTTGGTTCTGATCATGACATATTTTGCAGCTTCAACGAATTGACCGTAGTTAATGTCAAAAACGTATTTCCTAATCCCCTTTACCGTAATGGCGGGGCGTTTTTCACCGTTATCTTTCCGCTTGATAAGGATGAATTCCAAAAAATCTTTGTCTGTCTGCAAAATCTGCGCGAAAAAAGACAGAGTTGGTCTCATCTGTTCCATATATATAGTATTAAAAATTAAATTGAATAGCAGGGCTTTACCATATTTTAGCAAATATATCAAGCAATTTTTTACTTTGGCCTATTCTCTGTCAAGAATAACAAACTCATCATCGGCAGCCATGTTCAATACCACTCTGGCTCTCTCATCCAACAGGTCAATATCCAAACTTGCATCCGAGAGGTGTTGCACCTTGCGTTGCAATGTTTCTTTTTTCAAAGCATATTCGGCCTCGATTTGCCTGGCTTGAGCAATCTCTTTTTTTAAGGCAAAATAGCGATAGATATTTCTTTCGCCGCAAAAACTGTGAAACCCAAAATAAAATACAATAAATCCGCTGATGATAAGCAACCAATATTGTCTGAACTTGTGACCAAAATCCAATCCGAAACCCATAATTCCCCAAGCCTTTTTTTATTTTTATTGTTTATGAGCCAGTCCTAGACTCGCAAATAATTCTTACCTTGCCTAGAGTCAAACAGATTTAGGTTAAGAATTGGTTTAAGCCTTGATAATTTTTTGGTAATTTATATCCCCGGGGCGACGCAGTTATTACCTTGCCATTTCCACGCGGTTACTTTGTCGTTTTGCAATAAAAACATTGTTTTACAAATATATTCAGCTTCATATCCCAGAGCCCACGGATCGTTATAAAACAAATAATTATTTAAAAACGGCGAAAAAATACCGTCCTGGCCATAAAATTCGGCTCCTTGGTCATAGGTATAAAATTCCGACGGCACAAAAACATCATCCACCTCGGTATATGCCAAAACCTCGGTATTGTCATCCACAATTTTGATTGCCGAAGGTTTGCCGAATTTTTGCTCAATTTCGGATTTTGGTTCTCCCACAAAGGAGTTAAGATATTTGTCATAATCCTCTGGCGTGGCGCAACCAAACAACAAAGCCGCTCCGGTTAGGACAAAATAAATTTTAGATATTTTTTGCATATTTAAGCCTCCTTTTTATAAACAGTCTGCTTATAAAAATAAGTGCTTAAATATTTATTTCAATCAGTGATATGTTCTGATTAATGAGCTTAAGATACCCTGAATTTTTACCCGCTGAGCTGGCAAACGCCTGGTTTCATAGTCTTTGTTATAAGGGATAAGCAAAATATCGTTTCCGTCACGTTTTATTTTTTTGAGCGTCGCCTCGCTGTCATCCACCAATGCTACGGCGATGTCACCGTTTCGAGCAATATTGCAGCGTTTTATAATAACGGTATCGCCATCCATAATGCCGGCCTCAATCATTGAATCGCCCTCAATCTTGAGCGCATAAAATTCACCGCCGTGTATCATATTAAACGGAATATTGATTTTGTCGGTTTCATTGGCAATGGCCTCAATCGGAGTTCCGGCGGCAATTTTACCATACAGCGGAATTTCAACCGTTGCTCCGAGCAAAGCCTCTTCCTTGAGCTTTTCTTCGGCAATTATGCTTGATGGCTTGAGCTTGGGAAGGCGCAAAACCTCCAAGGCGCGAGCCTTATGAGGCATCTTGCGTAAAAAATTACGCTCAACCAAAGCATCAATCAAGGCATGAATCCCCGATTTTGACTTTAGCCCCAAGGCATTTTTCATCTCGTCAAAAGAGGGGCAGCAGCCGGTTTCTTTAATGGTCTTATTAATAAACATCAAAAGCTTGTATTGCTTAGGTGTCAGCATGATCATACTCCTTAGAAAACAACTTCCATATACAATGTTCTAATTTAGTTCTTTGATGGTGTCAACAAAAACTTCTGTTTTTTAATAACAAGATTTAATTTGTTAGAGGTTTTGATTAAATAGTTATTGAAAAATTTTTTGCATGTGCTTATAGTTAAAACAATTTTGCATCAAAATGTATTTAAGGAAAAATAAATGACAACAGAAACCAATATTCATCGTGAATCCCGTTTGGCCAAATTAAAAAACTTGGAAGAAAAAGGGTATAATCCGTATCCTTATTGTTTTAAGCCCAATGCTTATGCGGCAAATCTGCAGGAAAAATATAAAGATTTGGCAGCCGGAGTTGACACCGAAGACCGTGTAACCATAGCCGGCCGCGCCATGGCGGTCAGAAATGATGGAATGTTTATTGATGTCAAAGACAAAACCGGCAAGATTCAAGCTTTTTGCCATAAAAATCATTTGCCGGAAGATGACCTGAAACTGCTCAAAAATCTTGATGTCGGTGATATTGTCGGCATTTCGGGGTATGTTCGTCGTACACCGCGCGGCGAATTGTCAATTGCTGCCGAGAAATTTGATATTATATCCAAGTCATTACAGGCTCTGCCGGAGAAATTTCATGGGCTTACCGATGTTGAGGCCAGATATCGTCAGCGTTATGTTGATTTTATAGTAAATGACGATAGCAAAGAGGTTTATCGCAAGCGTTGTGCCATAACATCGGCCATCAGGCGCTATTTTGAAGACCACGAGTTTTTAGAGGTCGAAACACCGATATTGCACACCATCATGGGCGGTGCCAGCGCCAAACCGTTTATCACCCATCACAATACTTTGGATATGGATTTGTATTTGCGTGTTGCCCCGGAGTTGTTCTTGAAACGATTGATTGTCGGCGGATTTGACCGCGTTTTTGAGATTGGCCGCAATTTCCGCAACGAAGGTATTGATAAAAATCATAACCCCGAATTTACAGCCTTAGAGGCCTATATGGCCTATGCCGACTATAATGATATGGCCGATTTGATATCGGACATGGTTGGTTATGTGGCTGAAAAGGTTTTGGGAACCAAAAAAATTACCTATGGCGAGCATGAGATAGATTTATCCAAGCCTTTTCCCAAAAAGTCGATTATTGATTTGATAAAAGAGCATGCCGGTATCGATTTGCTTTTGGCCAAAGATGTTGACGAGGCCAAAAAAATGGCTGCGTCCATAGGTGTTGACGCCTCTGCTTGTTCTAGCTGGGGCAAGGTAGTACAAGAGGTTTTTGATGCTAAGGTTGAACATTTGCTGATTCAACCGATTCATGTTATGGACATGCCGCGTGATATTTCGCCTTTGGCCAAGACACATCGTTCAAACCAGCGTTTGGTTGAGCATTTTGATACCTATATTGGCGGAATGGAAATGGGCTGTGCCTATTCCGAGCTTGCCAATCCGTTGGAGCAAAAAGAGCGCTTTGAGGCACAGGTTGCCGAACGCGAGGCCGGAGATGACGAGGCGCAAATGTTTGATGAAGACTTTGTCAACGCGCTTGAAAACGGGCTTCCACCGACAGGCGGCATGGGAATGGGCATCGACCGGTTGGCCATTTTATTGACCAATTCGGCTACTATCCGCGATGTAATAGCTTTTCCGACCTTAAGAAAAAAAGAATAATCCATTGCCGAGACTAACGCCGACACAACTAAAGTTTCTGTTAATCAAGGGGCTTCATCTCTTGGTGGTTTTGGTTGTGTTGGCGGGGTTGTTTGCTTATTTCAAAATCGAGGAATCTCCGCAAACGATATCTGCAACAGAAGATATCAAGCCGCAAGATGACAGTATTTCGGGATATGAGCAGTTTTGCCAAAACAATCAGGATATAGATTGCGGCGCCATCTCCGGTTTTATGGCCGAAACGCCGTCATCATCACAGGTTATTTTGATGGATACCGATGAGCTGGATGAAAATTTGCGCAAGCAAATATCGGTTATTGCGGCCAACGGATATGATACTACCCTCAAAATGAGCGGGGATATGCATCAGTTATTGGATCATCTTTATGAAGAAGAGTTGCCGGATGATATAATAGATGAAACGATTACGGTAAAAAATGCCAAATTAAAAGATTTTAAGACCGTTCCCAGCCACAAACCGCCGTATTGGGGAGAGACGGCCAAAGTTGTTTTGATAATTGATGACATGGGCATAAGCCGCAAGCGCACGGCAGATATTTCAAGTCTTAAATACCCGCTGACAGTTGCTTTTTTAAGTTATGGCAGCAATTTGGAAACACAAATGCAAAATTCGCGTTCATCAGGTCAAGAGATTATGCTCCATACTCCGATGGAGGCCTCCGGCAAGGTTGAGGAAGCCCCCGATGTCCTAACCACCAAGATGAGTTTGGAAGAGATAAGGCGCAATTTTGAGATAATGTTGAATAAATTTCCCGAGATTAGGGGAATAAACAATCATATGGGCAGCAAATTGACCGAGGACATAGAGCGGATGAAAGTGATTATGGAAGTTCTTAAAGAAAGGAATATGTATTTTCTAGATTCCAAGACCTCTGCCAAATCAAGAGCAGAAGAGGCAGCCGCCATGGTAGGGATTGCCTATGCGCACCGCCATGTATTTTTGGATAATAATAATGATAAAAATTATATTTTGGGGCAGCTTAAGCAGGTTGAGCGTTTGGCCAAGAAAAACGGTTATGCCATAGCCATAGGCCACCCCAAAAGCCAAACCTATGAGGCCTTAAAAGAGTGGTTGCCCAATATGGAGGATAAAGGGTTGGAGCTGATACATTTAAGTAAGGCCATAAAGGTTTTAAATCCGCAATTTGAAGTTAAAGATTAAAAAAAGCGGCATATAATAAAAAAAAGCTTGACCGATAAAAAAAATATATGTATATAAGCCTAAGTCAAACCAGTGGTCCCATCGTCTAATGGTTAGGACATCACCCTTTCACGGTGGTAATATGGGTTCGAATCCCGTTGGGATCACCAATTCAAACGGCAGTCATGAAAATGGCTGCCTTTGCTTTTGTTTCCAAGGCTTTCAGCAAGTTCGAATGTTTCATTTTCAAAAATTGCATTTTGGGATATT